>DAOUQH010000087.1 GCA_030625645.1 Flavobacteriia bacterium
GTTTATTTTATCCAAAAACTAATTTAAAAGTTTATGTCCACAAGAAATATTTCGCTAAATGAACCTTTGTTGATATTATCTCTTTTAGCAATAGACACTTATGTTTTCTATGCTTTTAGAAGTAGTTTTAAAAATTGGAGATATTATAATTTGGCGAAATATTTCTTTTTTATTTTAAATATTTTTGGTTATACCGGATTATATTTTTTATATAAAAACTTCACAAATGCACCATTAGGAGCAAGTCTATTACCTAATATGTTTATTGGTTTTTTCTTTGCTTTTTTTATTTTTAAAATAGTTTTAATGCTTGTATTTCTTGCTGAAGATATACTTAGATTGATGCAATTTTTTATTTCAAGTATTAAATTTTTTTTAAGTAAGACTACGCGTCCAAAATCAATTCCAGGGCGTAGAAATTTTATTCGTCAGGCAGGATTAGTTATTGCTGCAATACCATTTAGTTCTATGCTTTATGGAGTTACTAACGGAAGATATAACTTTAAAGTTAAGAAAATTAAAATAGCTTTTCCTAATTTACCAAAGGCATTTAACGGATTTAAAATCGTGCAAATATCAGATGTACATACCGGAAGTTTTGATAATAAAGATGCCATAATTGATGGAATTAATTTGATTAATCAACAAAATGCAGATGTTGTTTTATTTACCGGAGATTTAGTTAATAATGATTCAAGAGAATTAGAACCTTTTATTGATGAATTCAAAAAAATTAAAGCTAAAAATGGAGTTTATTCAGTTTTAGGAAATCATGATTATGGCGATTATAAAAAATGGAATTCTGCTATAGAAAAGCTTGAAAACCAAAAACTTTTGCTCAAATATCAAAAAGAAATGAATTTTGAATTATTAAATAATGAAAATGTTATTTTTGATATAGGTGGTGAGCAAATATGTATTGTTGGTGTAGAAAATTGGGGGAGGAAACCATTCCCACAACTAGGAGATTTAGATAAAGCTTTAAAAGGAGTAGAAGATGTACCTTTTAAAGTATTAATGTCACATGATCCAACACATTGGACAAAAAAAGTGATTTCACATAAAACCCACTTTGACTTAACTTTAGCAGGACATACGCACGGTATGCAATTTGGAATTGAAATACCAGGTTTTAAATGGAGTCCGGCAAAATTTATTTACCCAAAATGGGCAGGGCTTTATCAAGAAGCAAAGCAATATTTATATGTTAATAGAGGATTTGGATTTATAGGATATCCAGGAAGAGCAGGGATTTGGCCAGAGATTACAGTAATCGAATTGAGTACTAAATCTCAAAGTGCCGAAAACATAACTATTTCTGCATAATATATTATTACTCTTCCTATAATTAATACAAAAAAGTAAATCAGAAAAAATGTTTTAAAAATAAATCTAGAATGACTAAAAAAACAAGAAAATCATTTTTTCTTTCCAGTCCTCATTAATAATAAAAGAGCAACAACAAGTCCTAAAAACACAGCAAACATAAATATTGCACCAATGATACCCCAGTTCCAATCTACTAAAGGCAGAAATAAATAGTTCATAATTAATTAATTTTTAATAAGTTATAGTTTATTCAAATATACATAAATAATTTAATATTATAAGGTGATAAATATCACTTTTTATCTTATTAATCATTAAAAATCAACTACTTTTGCACTTTCAAAAAATAAGCATATGCAATCTATTAGAAACATCGCAATTATAGCACACGTTGATCACGGAAAAACTACCTTGGTTGATAAAATTATTGACCAAGCAAAAATTTTAGATGATCGTAAACAGAGGACTGATTTATTGTTAGATAGTAATGATCTTGAACGAGAAAGAGGAATTACTATTTTATCAAAAAATGTTTCTATCAACTATAAAGGGGTTAAAATAAATGTTATTGATACACCTGGTCACGCAGATTTTGGTGGAGAAGTTGAACGTGTTTTAAAGATGGCAGATGGTGTTTTACTTTTGGTAGATGCATTTGAAGGCCCTATGCCTCAAACACGTTTTGTATTAAGTAAAGCATTGGAGCTTAATTTAATGCCTATTGTTGTTGTGAATAAAGTAGATAAAGAAAATTGTACTCCTGACTTAGTTCATGAAAAAGTTTTTGATTTGATGTTTGCTCTAGATGCAACTGAAGAACAATTAGAATTTGCTACAATTTATGGTTCTGCAAAAAATAACTGGATGAATACCGATTGGAGGGATGAAACCGATAATATTATTCCTTTATTAGATGCTATTATTGAAAATATTCCTGAAGCACCTTATCTTGAAGGTTCAGCACAAATGCAAATTACTTCTTTGGATTTCTCTTCTTTTACAGGAAGAATTGCTATCGGTAGGGTTTATAGAGGAAATTTAGAGGTTGGAAAAGATTATTCACTATGCAAAGCAGATGGATCAACTAAGAAAGTGAGAATTAAAGAATTACATACTTTTGAAGGTTTAGGAAAAGCTAAAGCAGATAAAGTAAGAAGTGGTGATATTTGTGCAATAACCGGAATTGAAGGTTTTGAAATTGGTGATACGATTGCTAGTCTTGAAAATCCTGAGGCATTACCAAGAATTGAAGTTGATCAACCTACTATGAGTATGTTATTTACGATTAACAATTCACCATTTTTTGGTAAAGAGGGTAAATTTGTAACTTCTCGTCATTTGCGTGATAGATTATTTAAAGAAATGGAAAAAAATCTTGCTTTAAGAGTAGATGAAACCGATTCTGAAGATAAGTTTAACGTTTTTGGTAGAGGAATTTTACACTTATCTGTTTTGATCGAAACCATGCGTAGAGAAGGCTATGAGCTACAAGTAGGTCGACCTCAAGTTATAATAAAATATATTGATGGTGTAAAATCAGAACCTTATGAAACTTTAGTAATAGATGTTCCTGAAGCTTTATCGAGTAAAGCAATTAATTTGGTTACCATGCGTAAAGGTGATTTATTAGTAATGGAGCCAAAAGGCGATCTTCAACATTTAGAGTTTGATATTCCATCTCGTGGTTTGATTGGTTTAAGAAATAGATTACTTACTGCAACTCAAGGAGAAGCTATCATTAATCATAGATTACGTGGTTATGATGTTTTTAAAGGAGAGTTTAGTGAAGAAATTAAAGGAGCTATCGTTGCTTCAGCTGCCGGAAAAGCTACTGCATATGCAATTGATAGGTTACAAGATAGAGGTAGATTTTTTATCGATTCGAATGAAGAAATTTATATAGGGCAAGTTGTAGGTGAAAATAATAAACAAGACCTTATGTCGGTTAATTTAATTAAAGGTAAAAAATTAAGTAATGTTAGATCATCAGGAACAGATGAAGCAGCTAAGATTTTCCCTAAAGTAGATTTCTCTTTAGAGGAGTGTATGGAGTATATTAAAGATGATGAATATCTAGAAATAACTCCTAAAAGTTTAAGGATGAGAAAAATTAATTTTACAAAATAAAAATTAACATTTTTTTTTATTTTAAAATTGTAAATTACGCATCAAATTTTTGAGATTATGAAATTAAAATATTTAGCTTTTATACTTTTAGCTACCATTGCTGTTTATTCGTGTAGTGATGACGATGATGATGATAAACACGATCCTGTTGAACAAGCTTTGATAGATGATGATTTATTGGTTGAGTTTTTAAAATCACATTATATTAATACTGATAAACGAGTCGACACAATTTTAAATGGAGAAACGTCTTTGTTTGATGTTGTAGATACTGAAGATGTAACTTATAATGAAATTAATTATAAACTTTATTATTATACAGATTTTGAAGGAAGTGAAAGTGGAAAAAATCCTTCAAAATTTGATTCTGTACAAACTTTATATCAAGGTTTTTTATTAGATAGTACAAAGTTTGATGAAAATTTAAGTTTTACATCTTCTGGTTCATGGTTAGATTTACCAAGAACTATTCCTGGATGGCAATATGGATTTCCTCATTACAAAGAAGGCGATAAAGTAATATATCCTGATGAAACTTTTGGATATGAAAATACTGGAAAAGGTATTTTATTTATTCCGTCAGGTTTAGCCTATGGTGAATTTGGTAGTGGTATAATTGCTTCAAACTCTATTTTATATTTTTATATCGAATTAGGGAAAGTACAATTTATTGACTCTGACAGAGACCTTGTAAAAGATTCTGTTGAAGATCTTGATCTTGATGGTGACTTGTATAATGATGATACAGATGATGATGGATTACCAAATTACGCAGATCGTGATGATGATGGTGATTTTATTTTAACCGATGAAGAAGACCTTGATGGTAATGGTAATCCAGCAGATGATGATACAGATGGTGATGGAATACCAAATTATATCGATAATGATGATGATAACGATGGTGTTTTAACCAAAGATGAAGATGCAGATGGAGACGGTGACCCAACAAATGATGATAGTGATAATGATGGAACACCTGATTATTTAGATAAAGATAGTTGATAAAAAATCTTTTTATAGAATATTAAAAACTCCCATCTTCGGGAGTTTTTTTATGTTAAAAAGTACTTGAAATAATGTCTTATAAAAGACTTTCTATTATTTGAATCTTGTATTTATATAATCATTAATATCTGCTAATGATTTTATTTCTTGAGATGAATTACCACTTCTTACAAAAAACTTCTCCTCAATTTGACCATTATTGTTTTTGAATTTAAAAAAAATTGGTTCATTGGCAGCAAACACTTTGATTTTACAAACAATCTTTTGTTTGTCTAGTTTTTCAAATTGTATTCTTATGTTTTCACTTACATTTTTAACGCCCATAAGTTTATGTAAAATATTTCTTAAATGGACTTCATAATAATCAGCATTTGGTTTCTTTAATGTGCTAAAATCTTTCTCTAAACCAAGTATTTTCTTATCATCATCTACACCAATTAATAGTATTCCTCCATCTGTATTTCCAAAAGCAGCAATAGTTTTTATTATTACATCTTCAAGTTTAGGATTTGTTTTTTCTTGTCTATAATCCCATCTTGAAGAAGATTTGAACTCTAAATATCTATTTTCTTCTCCTGATAATAATTCTTTTACAGGCGGCATATTAATTTTGTTTGAACGGTAAAATAATTTACTTTTTTTTAGAAATAACAACAAACCAATCATAATTAATAATAATGCTCCCCAAAAGATATAATCTTTAAATCTATCAGCCTCTACTTTTTGAAGATCTTTATTTGGTATGGTTAATAAATAATAGAGAATACCCGTTTTAGCATCAAATTTTTTATAAGAATTCCAATATACTTCCTCTTTTAGTTTAAAATTAAAAATTCCAGATTCAGATTGGTTAAACTTTTTATAATGATTTTTAATACTTTCATATAAATTTTGATCCTTGATTCTATCTTTATTCTTAAGATCAAAATTATTTGTAATTCCATAACCTAAATCTATTTCATTACCTTTTGGAGTTTTAATCATTAAATTCAAATGATTAAAACTCGAGTTAATATCAAAGTATTTAAAAAGACTTTTTCGTGAAAAGCGAAATAAAATTGTGTTTTTAATATTCTCCGTTTGATATGAATAACCACAATAAAACAATTCATCTTTATTCTCTTCATCCTCAATATTTAAAAGCCACTGCAATTGGTCTTGATTTTTATTTAACTGATTGTACCATGATGTACTATTAATAGGTTCTTCAAAGCTTTCTTGCCAGCTGCTAATTATTTTACCACCTTCAATTCTTTTCCATGTAATAATATCAATATTTTGTGTGCTATCTATTCCGTAAACAAAACTATTATCTTCTTTATGAATAGCAAATTTATAGTTATTTTGTCTATACGCAACCGACATAATGTAAGGGTTGTCTTTGATTAAATTTTTAAAGAAATTTTGTGTATAAGAAGAATCTTTAATTTTTGAACTATCAATGAAATTTGTTTGAATAGCATTTATATTTTGTTCTACACCATTTAGAAAACTTGTAAAAGCTAAGTTGAATTCTTGGGATTCACTTGAGAATAATGTTTCTGAATATTCAGTTTTACTGTTTTGTGAGTAAATATAAGCCAATATAGTAAACCCGGTAATTATTAATAAAATAGCAAAAATATGTTTTTTCATTATATTATTTTTTGATTCATATCTCTTACAAGAAATTGTTACTTCAAAAATACATTTATTTTACCAAATTTTAAACCAGACAGGTTTAAAACTCGGCAAATTAAATTATTTGTAAAAAAAATAGTCGCCCGAACTGGACGACTATTTATTATCATTTGTAGATGATTATATTTATCTGAATTTGTAATAAACGCTAAATATAATTTGATCAGGGCGTGTATCAATTCTTATTTTTTGGTTATAATCTTGAATAAATTCAGCTTCAGTATCGCTTAAACCACGTTCCCAACGAATATCAGCTCCAATTTTACCTAGTTCAACACCAGCTCCTATTTGCATTCCCAAAGAGAAATCATCAGAACTTACATTTTTAAAGTGTTCATAATCAAAATCTGTATCTAGGATATATTGAAAAGTTGGACCAGCAAAAATTCTACCTAATCCTAAGACTTTAAGCCCAAGCATAACAGGGATGTCAATTTTTTTAATGGTTAAATCGCCTGTTTCTCCTTCGTATTTATAGCTACTCTCAGTTTTAGTATAAAGTAACTCTGGACGTAAATAGAAAAAAGGAATATTAATTTCAGTAAAAGCACCAAAATGATAACCTGGTTCTTTGTGAGATTTAATTTTTTCTACACTTTCGTCAATAGTAGCTCTTAATGTTCCATTTTTATTTTGGTTGATACCTCCAATAATACCATAATTTAAAAATTGTGCATTAGTAGTAGCGTAAGTTCCTATTAAAAATAGGATTAAAAAGATTTTTTTCATAGTGAAAGTTTTTGAGTTGATAAAAAATATCGGTTAAACATAAAGTTTGACCGGTATAAATGTACAAATTATTTTTTTTAACAATATAATAAGATATGTTATTTTCTCTTGATAACTTTTTCTACTGCTCTAACAATAGCTTTATCGTTTAATTTATATTTTTCCATTAATTGAGCAGGTGCTCCAGATTCACCAAAAGTATCATTTACTGCAACAAATTCTTGTGGAGCAGGCTTATGAGCAACTAAAGTTCTAGATACACTTTCACCTAAACCTCCTAATATATTATGTTCTTCGGCAGTTACAACACAACCTGTTTTTGCAACAGATTTTAAAATAGCATCTTCATCTAATGGTTTGATAGTATGAATATTAATTACTTCAGCACTAATGCCTTTCTTTTCTAATTGTTCTGATGCTTGTAAAGCTTCCCAAACCAAATGTCCAGTTGCTATAATAGTAACATCAGTACCTTCGGTAAGTTGGATGGCTTTACCAATCTCGAATTTTTGATCCTTAGGCATAAAAACTGGTACAGATGGACGACCAAATCGTAAGTAAACCGGACCAACATAATCTGCAATTGCAATTGTAGCTGCCTTAGTTTGATTATAATCACATGGATTAATAACAACCATACCTGGTAGCATTTTCATTAAACCAATATCTTCTAAAGTCTGGTGTGTTGCACCATCTTCTCCTAAAGTTAATCCGGCATGTGAAGCACAAATTTTCACATTTTTATCAGAGTATGCAATTGATTGTCTTATTTGATCATATACTCTTGCTGTTGAGAAATTTGCAAAAGTACCTGTAAAAGGAATTTTTCCTCCAATAGTCATACCTGCAGCAATTCCCATCATATTTGCTTCTGCAATTCCAATTTGAAAGAATCTTTCAGGATTTTCTTTAATAAACTCATCCATTTTTAATGAACCAATCAAGTCGGCACAAAGTGCAACAACTTTGTCATTAGTTCTTCCTAATTCAGCCAATCCGGCTCCAAACCCTGACCTAGTATCCTTTTTTTCTGTAAAAGTGTATTTTTTCATTTGATTTTTATTTGAGAATAAAGTATTTTTAAAATTCTATAATTTTTAAAAGTACAAAAATAATAATTTTAATGTGTTTATCTACATTTTTAATAGTGCATTATAAAATTTATGTGTTGGAAAGCCCATCACATTAAAATAACTACCTTCAATTTTTTCGATTCCTATAAAACCTATCCACTCTTGAATACCATAAGCACCTGCTTTATCGTACGGTTCAAATTTATCAACATAATAGGTGATTTCTTCTAAAGTTAATTTTTTAAAATAAACTTTAGTTACATCATTAACTGTTAATTGACTGTCTTTACTTGTAATACTAATTGATGTAATTACTTCATGCATATTATTAGAAAGTTTTCGCAATATATAAATAGCATCTTTACGATCTTTTGGCTTTCCTAAGGCTTTATTATTTAACCATACAATAGTATCAGAAGTAATTAAAATATCATTTTCATCTAGCTCTTCTGAAAAAGGTTCTGCTTTTAATTTGGACAGAAAATCGGTAATCTCATTTCTTTTTAAGTGATTTGGGTAATTCTCTTCTAATTCTTTTAACCTTATCTCAAAATCCAATCCAAGATCTTTTAAGAATTTTTGTCTCCTAGGGGATTTAGAAGCTAGAATTATATGTTTATTCTTGATGTTTTCTAAAACCATATTATAAAATTATAATTGTTAAAATTCCTAATAACATAATGTATTTCAGTAAATTACTTAATTTATGGTAGTCTGATTTACTTTTTGCAGATAATAGTTTTTTATCAAAATAGAGTAGGGGAATGATTATAAAAATTAATAAGTAATATAAAACATACTGATTTATTGAAAAATATTGAAATCCGAAATATAAAATAGATAACATTGGAAGTAAACTTAAAAATAAGATTATTTTTTTTGTGCTTTCTATTCCAATTGCTATTGGTATTGTGTTTGAATTTATTTTATAATCACCTATAATATCTTCAATATCTTTAATTATTTCTCTTAAAAAAGTAAGAAGAAAAGCAAAAACACCAATTTTTAATAGTACAATAAATACGAACAAAATGACTTTCTCATTTGAAGTATTTATAATAGGAATTAAATCAAAAACTGGTAAAATCAAAATACTCAAAAAAATAAGAAAAGAAACA
>DAOUQH010000064.1 GCA_030625645.1 Flavobacteriia bacterium
GCTGGTTCATCACTTTCTAATAAAGTATTATAAAAACCGGAAGCTTTAGTCATATTTCTAGGAACCAAAATATACATACCTTGTAAAAGATTAATTAGAGCTCCCATTTGTGAACCTGAATGCCAAATCCCTTCTAATCTATGACCCCGAGTTCTAACGATTAAGGGTGCTTTTTGTCTACCAAAGGTTCTATATCGCAAAGTAGCAAGATCATCTGTAAGTACTTGTGTTGCATAGAATAAATAATCTAAATATTGTATTTCGGCAATAGGTCTTAAGCCTCTCATAGCCATTCCTAATCCTTGTCCGATTATTGTAACTTCTCTAATCCCTGTATCATAGACTCTTTCTATACCATACTTTTCTTGTAATCCTTCTAAACCCTGATTTACATCACCAATATACCCGGCATCTTCACCAAAAATTAAAACTTCCTTATGCTTAGAGAGAATTGCATCAAAATTATCACGTAAAATAATTCGTGCATCAACAAGTTTTGCATCCTCTGCATAGTTAGGTAATACTTTCTCAATATTTGTTACATTATTTTCAGTTTCATTATATAAATGTGTGTTATATTTTTCCTTTTGTTCTAATTGGTTATTTATAATCCAATTTTGTAAATTCTCTTTTTCTTTAAAATCTTCATCACGTAAATATATAAGCGATTTTCTGGCAACAGATAAAATATTTTTTCTGATGGGTTCATCAATATCTGCTAATTCTCTCTTTAGTTTGTATAAAAATATTTTGTTCTCACTTTTATGAGCAGCATTATCAAGTAAATCTAGTACTTGCTCACGTTCTTCAATCATTGGTTTTGAAAACTTATCCCAGGCTCTTCTTCTAGCTTCTCTAACTTCTTTTTTGGCAAGCTTTTCAATGTTTTTAATTTCCTCTTCGTTTTCTACAATTTTAAGAACTTCACCTTCTTGTGATTTTAGTTCAAATTGTAAGATCCATTCTCGCATTTTTAAGATACAATCATTATCTTTTTCCCATTGTAACCTTTCTTTATCCTTATATCTTTCATGAGAACCAGATGTTGAATGACCTTGTGGTTGTGTTAATTCTTTTACATGAATTAACACAGGTATAAACTTTTCTCTTGCTATTTTTGAGGCTTTTTGGTAGGTTTCAACAAGTTCTGTATAGTTCCAACCTTTAACGGTTAGTATTTCGTAACCATTATTTTTATTATCACGTTGAAATCCTTTTAATATCTCTGAAATATTTTCTTTGGTTGTTTGGTGTTTTGCTGGTACAGAAATTCCATATCCATCATCCCATACGCTAATTACCATCGGTACTTGCAATACTCCAGCTGCATTAAATGTCTCAAAAAATGGACCTTCAGATGTACTAGCATTTCCGATAGTCCCCCATGCTACTTCATTTCCTTTATTTGAAAAAGTAGTTTTAGAATGTAATTCATTAATATTTCTAAACTTTTTTGATGCTTCTGCCAATCCTAAAAGTCTAGGCATTTGAGCAGAAGTAGGTGAAATATCAGAACTTACATTATATTGATTTACTAAATTTTTCCATGAGCCATCTTCATTTAAGGTGTGTGTTGTAAAATGACCATTCATTTGCCTTCCGGCAGAATAAGAATCGGCTTTAATATCTGGATGTGCGTATAAACTAGCAAAAAAATGCTCAGGATTATATTCGCCAATAGCCATCATAAAAGTTTGATCTCTGTAATAGCCCGATCTCCAGTCTCCTTTTTGGAAAGCTTTTGCCATTGCAAGTTGCGGTACTTCTTTTCCAGCACCAAAAATACCAAATTTAGCTTTACCTGTAAGGACTTCTCTTCGTCCTAATAAACTACACTCTCTACTTACCATTGCTATTTTAAAATCAATTAAAACCTCTTTTTTAAATTCTTGAAATGATAATTTTTGTTGAGAATCTTTTGTCATATTTATCTTATTTTATCTGGCCTTAGTAGTTGCGCAAATATACAAAATATTGATAAGTTAGTTATATGATAGGTTATTAATAAAATCCGCGTTTAACAAAGTTGTAAATTTTTGAAGGACTCATCGTAAATACAAAGCGAATTTTTGTTTTATATTCAGGCAATGAAGGTTCAAATCCTAAACTAGATTGAAGTGGGAAATAGATTTCTAAAAAGTTGTGTATAAAGTTTAAGCGTATTCCACTATCGTAGTAAAATCGTACGTTATGACCATTATTTTTTACAATTCCGGCATCTCCATAAATTTCAATCCATTTCCAAACACTCATGCTCATACTTGTACTGGCTATCCATCTATTGGCAAATTTATTATCAAAAATTGACTTAAATCCTCCTTCAGCAATAATTATTTCCTGACTAAAAAAACCAGTATCTTCAGATCTTCCCATATAACCATAATCAAACATATAATCACTTGGTCTATCTAGGGCAAAGCTAAAAAAATCAGATTCGGTATTGTTAAATAAAAAGGTTCCAAAATAAGCTCTAAAATCAAACTGTCGATGTTTGTTGGTTAAAATTCTGTACCTAAAATCGATAGAAGCTTTGCTAAACTTATCGGATAATTGAAAATCAAAATAGTAACTAAGATCATTAATGATGTTTGGTTGTGAATACCCATATTTTATATTAAATATATTATACCTATCTGATTCTTCTTTAATGTCTCCTTCGGCAATTTGCTTATAAACCATATTATACCTTGCCATTATTGAGCTTCCACCAACATCACGTAAGCTTTTACGATGAAATTGCATTAAAAAAAATGGGTAGAATTTATAGTAATCGAGATCATTATCATACAATGATTTTTTTGCAGATATTCCGGCACTATATCTGTAGATCTTTGAATTTTCAGGTAAATGCTGATATAATAATGAAATCGAACCATTTAAAGTTTTACTTTTTAGTCCAAATTTTGGCGTAATATCATATAACCATTTCTTTTTGAACATTGCCTGATTATATAATTCGGGACCAAGTACAATACCTTCATAATAATTATATTCAGAATAAATATTATAAAAAATCTGATTATAATAGGGGTCTTCAATATCTTTAAAGAAAGTAAATTTTAAAGGTCGGTTTAATATATTTTGATCAATTTTCTTCCAGTTATTACGTAGATTTATTTCTGGATAAAGATATTCATAATTGAGTGAGATTCTATCAAATCCATTTCGTGGAATCGTTACAGTTTTTGCTGAATCTATATTGTCATACCATTGCTTAAATTTTATTTGCTTATCCTTTACACCATATAAAGCTACGGGACTAGTAAAATTTCGTAGATTTTCAATTTCTATTTTTAATGAATCTCCATCTTGTGATATCTCGTTTATGGTATAATCAATTTTTTTATTTGTTCTTAAGTAATCATCAAAAAATAAGTTAAGATTTTTGTTTGTTTTACTTGTGATTATCTCTTTAAATTGTTTATACGAAGAGAGTTGAAGGGCATTCTCAAGGTAAAATTCTTGTAAACTACTCGCAACAATTGAATCATTTAAGTATGAGTCTAAGAATCGTAATCCTAATCCGGCTTTGTATTTATTTACAATTTTTCTATTAAAATTAGATAATGAATCTGATCTTGTAATAAGAGATTGATCTAGATTTTTTCGAGTTGCAAATTGATATACAAATGGGTATTTTCCGTTAAAATCAAGTTTTGCAATATTATAATTTTTTATCCACCATTTTTCTGATATTTTTCCAATTGCCTTTACTTCAGGGTAATACTTACTTACATACTCCATCATTAAGAAAATTTGAATACCATCCGTAAGCCAATAATCATCTCTTCTATTTAAAAAGAGTGAATTATCGATAAATTCTTTAGTTAATGCTTTAAAAATTTTGATATCCCATTCAAAAACATCACTAAAAGCATTCATTTTTTTAGGTAATTGACTAAATCCATAAGCCGGATTTTTATCATAAGTGATTTTGTTGACAAATAGTTTACCGTGTGGATATTCTCCTAAATAGTTTTTAATAAAATTCAATTGTCGATTGAGAACATCGGTTTTTATTTCTGAGCTTAGTTTCACATTGTCAATATTAGAAACTATCTCCAAATCATCTGTTTGATATGAGTTAAAACTATTTAATAGTTCGATATTTATTTCAATGTCACTACGATTTTCTCCTTTTAGTTTATATAAAGCGTAGTTTTCTTTTAATTCAATTTCTTGATGTAGATTAGAGTGTAATTCAAAACCTCTAGGAACTTCAAATTCAATTTTATAATTACTGGGATTTATAAAAAGATCATCTAAATCTAGATTGCTCATTAATTGCCAATTATCAGTAAAAACAGCCGGACTTATATACCAGTATCTTAAATTTAAGTTATTTTCACTGACTCCATATCTAGTATAACTATCTGAAGGAATTTTTACTAAATATGTTAATTTGATAGTTACAGAATCTTTGGGTTTTACTCCTCCAGGAATGGATACCTTAAACATGTCTATTGCCTCAATATTCTCTTTCCAATAAACGCTTTTATGGTCTATACTAATATTCTTAATTTCAGAATAGCCTCTTTTGTCATTTTTCGCAAAATACAAGCTTTTGTTATAATTCTCAATAAGCCTTTTTGACAAAGGTGTTTTCCTGTCTTTATATGCATTTGCCCAATTATGAAAGTAAATAGTATCTAAAACTTTAACAGAATTGTTAAAATATACTATTTCTTGTTGAATTTCAATTTCTTGTGATTTAGGATCTAATCTTGCATGAATTGAAATTTCATTTGTTTGAGC
The DNA here is from genome assembly GCA_030625645.1 of Flavobacteriia bacterium. Classification (GTDB taxonomy): domain Bacteria; phylum Bacteroidota; class Bacteroidia; order Flavobacteriales; family Flavobacteriaceae; genus Namhaeicola. Next base: position 4,756 of record DAOUQH010000064.1, read on the forward strand.
ATGAATTTGCAAATAAAAACAAAAGAAAAATATAATTATGAATTTAACTTTTTGCAATCTTTTTAAATTATAATTGATTTATTTTCTAGAAATTCGGAGTTAAATGATGACGTTTGTAAAATGTATCGATTATATCAACAGCTTCATCAGCAGCATCAACAACTGTGAATAGGTCTAGATCTTTTGTACTAGCATTACTAAACTCTTCAACTACCGTTTGTTTTATCCAATCAATAAGCCCTCCCCAATATTTGCTACCTACCAATATAATTGGAAATTTACCAATCTTTTTAGTTTGAATTAAGGTGATTGCTTCAAAAAGTTCATCTAGAGTACCAAATCCACCAGGCATTGCAATAAAGCCTTGAGAATATTTAACAAACATAACTTTTCTTACAAAGAAATAATCAAATTCTAAATTTTTATCATGATCAATATAGGGGTTATCATGTTGTTCAAATGGTAATTCGATATTTAACCCTACCGATGCTCCACCACCACGATGAGCACCTTTGTTACCTGCTTCCATAATTCCAGGACCACCACCTGTAATTACTCCATATCCTCTTTGTGTTAGTTTGAAAGCAATACTTTCGGCTAATTCATAATATTTTTCACCAGGTTTTGTTCTGGCCGAGCCATAAATACTTACGCACGGACCAATTCTACTCATCTTTTCGTACCCGTCAACAAACTCACTCATGATCTTAAAAATTGCCCATGAATCGTTGGTCTTAATCTCGTTCCAAGTTTTATGATTGAATTTTTCTCTTATTTTTCTTTCTTCTTCTGGTATCATATTCATTCTTTTATTAAGCGCACTAAAGTAATTCTTTTTTAAGAAATTGCCCCGTATAACTTTTTTTTACTTTGATAATTTCTTCAGGAGTTCCTTCAAACAATATTTTTCCACCTTTCTGTCCGCCTTCTGGACCAATATCTATAATATAATCACACATTTTAACTACATCGAGATTGTGCTCAATAATCAAAACGGTGTTTCCTTTATCAGTAAGTTTATTCAATACATTCATTAAAACATTAATATCTTCAAAATGTAATCCTGTAGTGGGCTCGTCTAAAATAAACATGGTATTTCCCGTGTCTCTTTTTGATAATTCTGCAGCTAACTTTATGCGTTGTGCTTCTCCACCAGATAGCGTTGTAGATTGTTGACCCAAAGTTATATATCCTAAACCTACATCTTGAATTGTTTTTAATTTTTTGTAAATTTTAGGAATCAACTCAAAGAATTTAACCGATTCATTGATCGTCATATTCAAAACATCTGAAATGGATTTTCCTTTATAACGAATTTCTAGTGTTTCACGAGTAAATCTTTTACCCTGACATGTTTCACATTCTACTTCTACATCGGGTAAAAAATTCATTTCAATTACTTTCACTCCACCACCTCTGCAAGTCTCGCATCGTCCACCTTTTACATTAAAGGAAAAGATTCCGGGTTTATATCCTCTTATTAAAGCCTCTGGAGTTTTGGCAAACAAACTTCTTATTTCACCAAAAACTCCGGTATAAGTAGCAGGATTTGATCGCGGTGTTCTTCCTATCGGACTTTGATTTACATCGATAATTTTATCAATATGTTCTAATCCATTAACCGATTTATATGGTAAAGGATTTTTTACACCATTATATATATATTGATTTAAAATAGGGTAGAGGGTTTCGTTAATTAAAGTTGATTTCCCACTTCCTGAAACTCCAGTAACACAAATCATTTTCCCTAGTGGAATTTCTAATGTTACATTTTTTAGGTTATTTCCTGTTGCTCCTTTTAAAATTAATTTTTTTCCATTTCCATCTCTTCTTTTTGAAGGTATGTCAAAATATTTTGAACCATTCAAATAGGCTGCTGTTATCGTATTACTTTTTAATAATTCTTTAGGAGTTCCTTCGCTAATAATTTCTCCACCATGTTTTCCGGCTTCGGGGCCGATATCAATAACATGATCTGCCGTTTTTATCATGTCTTTGTCGTGTTCAACTACTAGTATTGAATTTCCAAGATCACGTAATTTTTGTAATGATTCTATTAATTTTTGATTGTCTCTTTGGTGTAAACCTATGCTTGGTTCGTCAAGAATATAAAGTACTCCAACTAATTGCGAACCTATTTGAGTTGCCAATCTTATCCTTTGAGCTTCACCGCCAGATAATGTTTTTGAGCTTCTTCCAAGAGTTAAATAATCTAAACCAACATCGAGTAAAAATTGAATTCGGGTTTGAATTTCTTTTAAAATTTCGGAGGCTATTATTTTTTGTTTTTTAGAAATTTTATTGGGTAATTTTTGAAACCATTTGGCTAGATGAATAATATCCATTTCGCTAAGGTCAGAAATAGATTTATTATCAATTTTAAAATGAAGAGATTCCTTTTTTAATCTATTTCCATCACAAACAGGACATAATTTTTCTTCCATAAACCCTTTAGCCCATCTTTTTAAAGAGGAAGAGTTACTTTCATTATATTGATTTTCGATAAAATTGATAATTCCTTCAAAATCAATGTCATATTTACGGCTGACACCCAAATCATTTGCAGAAACTTCTAGTTTATCCTTCCCTCCATTTAAAATAAATTGTAGGGCATTATCCGGAATATCTTTAATGGGAGCGTTAAGCGAAAAATTATACTTTTCAGAGATAAGCTTCAATTGTTTAAAAATCCATGAATTTTTTTCATCACCAAGGGGTGCTAAGCCACCATTTTTTATAGATATTTCTTTATCAGGAATAAGTTTATTATTATCTACTTCATGTACACTGCCAATTCCATTGCAATATGAACAAGCTCCTTTAGGTGAATTAAATGAAAATGCATTTGGTTCTGGTTGTGGGTAAGAAATTCCGCTTGATGCACACATTAAATTCCTACTAAAATATCGAGGTTTTTCAGTCTTAAAATCTAAGATAATTAAAGTATCATCGCCGTGATACATAGCAGTTTTTATGGATTCATTAAGCCTTTTATCCATTTTTTTATTCACAGACAATCTATCGATTACAATCTCAATATCATGAGTTTTATAGCGATCTAGCTTCATTTTTTTTTCAACTTCCCTAATTTTACCATCTACCCGAACACGAACAAAACCTTGTTTTGCAATATTCTCAAATAACTCACGATAATGCCCTTTTCGGGATTTAATTATCGGTGCTAAGACTATAATTTTTTCTTCATTATAGTCTTTTAAGATTAACTCTTTAATTTGCTCATCACTATAATTTACCATTTTTTCACCGGTATTATACGAATAAGCTTCACCTGCTCTGGCAAATAATAACCGCATAAAATCATAGATTTCTGTAATAGTTCCTACGGTAGATCTCGGACTTTTATTAGTAGTTTTTTGTTCAATGGCGATAACAGGCGAAAGCCCATCAATTTTATCAACATCAGGTCTTTCGAGTCCACCCAAAAATTGTCTGGCATAAGCCGAAAAAGTTTCTATATATCTTCGTTGACCTTCAGCATAAATTGTGTCAAAAGCCAAAGATGATTTTCCACTACCACTTAATCCTGTTATAACCACTAGGTTATCTCTAGGAATTTTAACATCAATATTTTTTAAATTATGAACTCTTGCTCCTAAAACCTCTATGTAATTCTGTTCTTTTGACATTTTATTTTTTGAAAAATACAAAAATAAGTAATTTTTAAATGAATAATAGTATTGGTTAATAGTTATCAGTTATAGTTTTTGTAAATCAATTCTATAAAATTGAATTACTTGAAACGTATTTTGGTTTAATATCTTATGTATAAAGAAATAACAAAACTTTCTACTTTCAGCAGAATTTAATCAAAAAGAATTCCTCGACCCTCTGCTGGGTCGGGGTTTCCGATGAAATAGCCTGCACTGAGCAAAGTCGAAATGTCATCCCCTAAAAGGGATGCAAATAATAAATTTCGGATTTTGATCTTCAGATCAAAATGAAACCAGCGAAATACTCCTATGGCTCTGCCTCGAAGATAGTTGGTTTCAAGAAATTTTTATTAAATTGCAGAAAAATAAATAGCAATGAGAATTATTGATAATATTAGGCACTTTTTTGAGAAAAGAGGCTTTGATGTTTCAACAAGAGTAGCTGATAAAATGGGTATTAGAGCGACAGATGTTAGATTGTTTTTTATTTATATCTCATTTATTACAGTTGGTTTATCATTTGGAATTTACCTTACAATTGCCTTTCTATTGCGATTAAAAGATATGGTTTATACCAAAAGGAGTTCAGTATTCGATTTATAAATAATACTTTTTACAACCTGAATAAAATATGAATATTTTATCTTCAATGAATTTATATAACGTTAAATCAAGGGTTTATCTAGCACTATTTTTATTATTTGTGTTAATATCTATTGGTACTTTTGGTTATATGTTAATATCTGATTTCGTATTTGTAGATGCTTTATATATGACTATTATTACGGTTAGTACTGTTGGTTTTAAAGAAGTACAACCCTTGGATTTCTCATCAAAGATATTTACAATTTTCTTAATTTTAACCAGTGTTACAATTTTTGGCTATGTTATATCAGTTTTAACTGAATATATTTCCAATACAAAATTATTAGATGAACTAAAATTTAAAAAAGTGCAGAAGACTATAGATAAATTAAATAATCATACCATTGTTTGTGGATATGGAAGAAATGGAAACCAGACTGTAGCAACTTTATGTAGTCATGGTAAATCAGTTGTAATTATTGAAAGCCAATCAGAACTTATAGATGAAATTGAGTTGAGAAAAAACCTACTTATAGTTAAAGGTGATGCTACTGATGATGAAACCTTATTGAAAGCGGGGATAAAAAAGGCAAATAGTCTTATCACAACTTTACCTTCAGATGCAGATAACTTATATGTAGTTCTTTCTTCAAGGCAATTAAATGGAAAATGCACTCTTATTAGTAGGGCATCTAATGAGTCATCTTATCATAAATTAAAAATTGCTGGTGCAGATAATGTAATTATGCCAACAAAGATAGGTGGTGCACACATGGCAACTTTGGTAGTAACACCTGATATTATTGAGTTTATTGATAGAATTTCTATAGAAGGGGAGAGTTCTTCAAATATTGAAGAACTCGTTATTGAAAAACTCCCCGAAGAATATAAAAATAAATCTATATTAGATCTTGATCTAAGAAAAAAAACAGGATGCACAGTTATTGGCTTTAAAAAGCCAGATAATGAATATGTTATTAATCCTGATGCAAATATGAAATTGCTACCAAATTCAAAATTAATTGTGATAGGAAAACCAGATCAAATTAAAAAGTTACATGAGCTGTTTTAGTAAAAGATGTAAAAATAATCATAAAGCTTTCGCAGAAGTTACCAAGTGGACTGAGAAAATTACTGTGAAGATAATAAGAGAAATAGGTAAGAACACACAAGAAGAGCTAAAGAAAAGTGTGTAAACTTCATATATTAACAGTTTTATAAGAAAAGCGAAGCAAACACCAATAATAGGAATTCCTAATAAATCAAATTGAAAACAATTCTCATTACAGGTTCTAACGGCTTGTTAGGACAAAATTTAATCAAATTGCTTACGGTGAAGAACATCTATAATATATATGGTGTATCCAAAGGTGAAAATCGTATAAAAAGCAAAGTAGGTTATATCTATACTAGTATAGATATAACCAATAAAGAAAAGTTAGTACACTTTCTTCATAAAGTAAATCCTGATGTAATTATCCATACTGCAGCAATGACAAATGTAGATCAATGCGAATTACATCCAAAAGAGTGTGATTTAATCAATGTAGATGTAGTTAAAAATCTTACAGAAATATGTGAAGAGTTTGATATACACCTTATACATATATCAACTGATTTTATTTTTGATGGCGAAAAAGGCTATTATAAGGAAGAAGATAAACCAAATCCTATTAATTATTACGGACTATCGAAGCTTAAGTCTGAGCAAATAATAACTAATTCAAAAGTTAAACATACTATACTAAGAACTATTTTAGTTTTTGGTTTGACCGATGAACTTAAGAGTAATATTGTTATATGGGTAAAAAATAGTATTGAAAATAAGCAGAATATTAATGTTGTTACTGATCAATTGCGAATGCCAACCTTGGTAGATAATCTTGCAAAAGCATGTATTTATGCTTTTGAAAATAGGATAGAAGGTGTTTTTAATATTTCGAGTAATACATTAATGAGTATTTATGAAGTTGCTTTAGCTGTTGCTGATGTATTTAATTTAGATAGTTCATATATTAATCCTATACCAACCTCTAAATTAAATCAACCTGCAAAACGTCCATTCAAAACAGGATTTGATTTAACAAAGTCAAAAAATGAATTAAATCTTCCATCTATTTCCTTTAATAAAAGCTTGCAAATCTTTAAAAATCAGCTTAAAGTATAATCCTAAATTACAAGTCGATTATTTTCCATTGATTGTTAATAACTTTGATGCTTAAATTGTTTGTCAGTATAAAGTTTTATTCTACATTTGCAATCCCATTTTTTATGGGGAAAAGTTCATTGTAATTGTATAATAAATACTTGTTAAAAATTATTTTAATAAATTTTCAAAAAAGTATTGTCAGTTTAAAAAACTATTATACATTTGCACCCGCAAAAAAGAATTTTTTTTGCAGTATAAGTTCAGTAGAGTTAAGATTTTGGATCAAACAAAAAACATTTTATTTTATTTGGTGAATTTAAAAAGGGTTTGTAATTTTGCACCCGCTTTGAGGGATTAGGATTATGCAGGGGAGATTAGCGAGAGAAAGAATAGAGAAGTTCATTGAAAATATTGAAAGATTGACAGCGTAAAAATAGAGTAGAATTACTTGTTTACGTTTAGAGATAAACGTACCAAGATATTTTTTTTGAGAAACCTTCATTGGAAAGAAATTTAAGAATTACAATACGATGGAGAGTTTGATCCTGGCTCAGGATGAACGCTAGCGGCAGGCTTAACACATGCAAGTCGAGGGGTAACAGGAGATAGTTTACTATTTTGCTGACGACCGGCGCACGGGTGAG
>DAOUQH010000082.1 GCA_030625645.1 Flavobacteriia bacterium
AACGTTGTGTAATTATATAATAGTGAACCCATCAATATACCTACAACAATCCCTACATCTAGCATACCTACTTTTAAAGTAATGTTGGTAAAATTTTTCTTTTTGGTTGCAAAAAGTGATGCATCAGCCCCTTTCTCAATTAAAGCCATTCGCTCTTTATTTCGTGTACTCACCCAAACATAAAATATTCCAAATATTGATGAGAATACTATTAACGGGATTAAAATTGCTTGAATCATAATTAAAATTTTTAGTTATTTAAATTGTTTGGTATTATGACGAGGCAAAACTAATTTAGGTTACACTTTTAATTAAAATGAAATATAAATAAAATCTTTCGTAATTTGTAACCTAAATAATGTAATGTGCGTCAAAGATAAAAATGGATACAACCGATCAGATTTACATTGATAAAGTCTTACAAGGCGACACCAATGCTTTTACTTATTTAATTGATAAGTATAAGAACATGGCATATACTATTGCTATTAAAATTGTAAAGAATACGGAAGATGCGGAAGAAGTTGCTCAGGATAGTTTTCTTAAAGCCTTTCAAAAATTAGAATCTTTTAAGGGAGAATCAAAATTTTCAACTTGGCTATACACTATTGTTTATAGAAATGCTATTTCAAAAATTCGAAAAAAGAAAATAATTACTACTGATATTGATTCATTTGTAATTGAGAATTATACAACCGATTTTGATTTCCCTCAAATTGAGGCGATTAAAAATGGGGAGCAAAAAATATATATAGCAAAAGCTATTAATAATTTATCAGAAATGGATGCTTTATTGATTACATTGTTTTATTTGAATGAAAGTTCAGTAGAAGAGATTGAGAAAATTACAGGTTTAACAAAAAACAATATAAAAGTAAAAATATTTAGAGCTAGAAAAAAGCTTTTTACTGAATTATCTTTATTGTTGAAAGATGAACTAAAAGCAATAATATGATGCAATTTGAAAATAAAAATATAGAGAAATTTATAAAAGAAAGTCTTGAAGTTGAAAATACATCTATAGATTTTTCAAGTAAAGTTATGCAACAAATTCATGCATCTGAATTAGAAAAAGAGAAGGCTTTAATTTCTTTATTACAGAAGCTTACCATTGAAAAACCATCAATTGATTTTACTTCAAAAGTTATGTCAAGTTTATCACAAGATTCTAGGGCTTTTGTTTACCAGCCAGTTATTAGTAAAAAAGTTTGGTATTTTATGGCACTGGCATTTATGGTTATAATGGTGTATATTATATTAAATATTGAAAGCACATCTAGCTCTAAGATAATTATTCCTCATCTATCAAAAATAAAAAACTATTTTTCATTTAATACACCAAGTATATTAACTTCTCCATTATTTGCTTTGAGTATGTTTGCTACGAGTTCTCTTCTGTTATTGGATTATTTTATAAGAAATAAAAATATATCGAAGGTTGATTAAAGTTCAAAGAATCCTATTCAAAAGTTAGGTTTAAGTAAACACCTCTTGTGCCTAAATAGTCTATTGGGTTTGTATATGGACTATCTGGGCTATTATCTCTAACTAATTCGTTGTTCAAGGCAAATACACCTCTAATTGATGGAGAAAATTTAAAAAAGTAAAAGTAAAAATCCATACCTAAACCAACTTCTGCCATATAGTTATGGGTTGTTGTTCTAAATTCACTAGAACTATTGTCATCAGGATTATCTTCATTACTTGAAAAATTATAGTCGTATGAAGCACCTGCTATAATGTAAGGTCTGATGTTTTTGTGGCGATTTGTACTAAATTTAAACAAAAGAGGTAAATGCATATAGGTAGACGGTACCTTTCTGGTTTCATTAGTTTGTTGTTGTGTAGGGTTAATTCTATCTAAAAAAATCAATTCTTTTGAGCTACTCATTAATCCAGGTTCAAATCTTAAATTAATATTATTATGCAACTTTAAATCAATAATAAAACCAATATTAAATCCAATAGTTTTTTCAACTTTAATAAAAAGATCGTTATATAATGGTGGGTTTGTTATATAGCTATTTGGATCATTATAGCTAATTTTATAATTATTAGAATTTAAGCCAAGATAGTAACCAAAATGGATTAACCTTTTGTCGAAATTTTGAAGGTGCTCGATAGGTTCACTGCGTTGTGCATTAAGAATGTTAGATCCTAAAATTAAAATTATACTAGTTAGAAAAAATATTTTCTTCATTTTGTTTATTTAATTGCGTGATAAATAGTTGCAGCACCAAAAGTTTGTGGTAAAATTTTAGAACTGCTAAATCCTGTTTTTAATATAATATCATTAAAAGCTTTACCATAAGGAAAAGCTGCTGCTGATTCGGGCAGATAAGTATAAGCATTTTTATCTTTAGACAAAAGCTTTCCTAGGGTTGGGATAATATATTTTGAGTAAAAAGTAAATCCTTGCTTCATTGGAAATTCTGTTGGTTGAGAAGTCTCAAGTACAACAAAACTACCTCCGGGTTTCAAAACACGATGAATTTCAGATAACCCTTTTTCTAAATTTTCAAAATTCCTAACACCAAAACCTACGGTTGCAGCATCAAAACTTCCATCTTTATAGGGTAAATTTTCACTATCTCCCAAAACCATTTCAATTACTTGATCTAAATTTTTATCGGTAACTTTCTTTTTACCAACTTCTAACATACCGGGTGAAAGATCTAAACCTACGATTTTTTCAGGATTTATTTCAGCAAGCATAATAGCCAAATCACCTGTGCCTGTAGCAATATCTATTATCTTTTTAGCATTTGCATCAGAAACAATTTTAATCACTTTTTTTCGCCAATTTACATCAATTCCAAATGTAAGAACTCTATTTAAAAAATCATAATTACTAGAAACATTGTCAAACATTTGGGTAACTTGCTCTTTCTTACCTTTATTTGAATCTTTATACGGAATTACTTTTTTTGCCATCTAAAATATTTGCGTAAATATACCAATTCTTAAAACATTTAAAACTTTTATATGAAAAAACCAATTTAAATTGCAAATTACTTGACAAAGGGTATCTTGAGGTTGTATATTTGCAGCCGCTTTAATAATAACCTTCAAATACAAATACACTATATGAAATTATCACATTTTAAATATGAATTGCCAGAAGAAAGATTAGCTGAATACCCATCTGAGTTAAGAGATGAAGCAAGGTTAATGGTTGTAGATAGAAAAACAGGAACCATTAAGCATAAAGTCTTTAAAGATTTGATTGACTATTTTGACGAAGGAGATATGATGGTCTTTAACAATACAAAAGTTTTTCCAGCAAGGTTATTTGGTAATAAAGAAAAGACAGGTGCACGTATTGAAGTGTTTTTATTACGTGAATTAAATGCTGAAAATCGTTTATGGGATGTGCTGGTAGATCCTGCAAGAAAAATTAGAATAGGTAATAAATTATTTTTTGGTCAAGATAGCGGGTTAGTAGCTGAGGTTATTGACAATACTACTTCTAGAGGAAGAACTTTAAGGTTTTTATACGATGGTTCTTATGAAGAATTTAGAAAAAAATTAACAGAAATGGGTGAAACTCCACTCCCAAAATATATTAAGCGCGAGGTTGAGGCTTCTGATAAAGAACGTTACCAGACAATTTTCGCAAAACACGAAGGAGCAGTAGCAGCACCAACAGCAGGATTACATTTTTCAAAACATCTTATTAAGAGATTAGAAATTAAAGGTATTGATCTTGAAGAAATTACTTTGCATATTGGTTTGGGTACGTTTAATCCGGTTGAAGTAGAAGATTTATCAAAACATAAAATGGACTCTGAAGAGTATTCTGTTTTGAAAAGAACTGCCGATAATGTTAATAGCGCATTAGAAGGTAAAAGGCGTATCTGTGCAGTAGGTACTACTGTGATGCGTGCAATGGAGAGTTCGGTTTCTTCTGATCATAGATTAAAACCTTATGAAGGTTGGACCAATAAATTTATTTTTCCTCCTTATGACTTTAGTATAGCAAACTGTATGATTACAAACTTTCATACACCAAAATCAACTTTAATGATGATGACTGCGGCATTTGCAGGCCATGATTTATTAAAAGAAGCTTATGCCGAAGCAATTAAAGAAAAATACAATTTCTTTTCGTATGGTGATGCAATGTTGATTATATAAAGAAAATAACTTAAATTGGAGCGTCCTTTTTAAGGGCGCTTTTTTTATTTACCAATGGATCAAAAAAAAGATATACGGGCATTAAGTAAAGATCAATTACGTGATTTCTTTATTTCCCAAAATGATAAGGCTTTTAGGGGTAACCAAGTATATGAGTGGTTATGGCAAAAGGGTGCTCATACCTTTGAAGATATGTCTAATATATCAAAAGAGACCAGAAAAATGCTAACCGAAAATTTTGTTATCAATCATATTGAAGTTGATGATATGCAGCAATCTAATGATGGTACGGTTAAAAATGCTGTAAAATTACACGATGGTTTGGTAGTTGAATCTGTTTTAATTCCTACAGAAACTCGTACTACAGCATGTGTTTCTAGTCAGGTTGGCTGTAGTTTGAATTGCACCTTTTGTGCTACTGCTCGTTTAAAAAAGATGCGTAATTTGAATCCAGATGAAATCTATGATCAGGTGCATGCTATCGATCAGCAAAGTAGGTTATATCAAAACCATAAGTTAAGTAATATTGTTTTTATGGGAATGGGAGAGCCATTACTTAATTATGCGAATGTTTTAAAAGCTATAGATATGATTACCTCGGAAGAGGGATTAGGAATGTCGCCACGAAGAATTACGATTTCTACTGTTGGTCTGCCAAAAATGATAAAAAAATTAGCTGATGACGAAGTTAAATTCAATTTAGCAGTATCATTACATTCGGCAATAGATGAGGTTAGATCTAAAATGATGCCGATAAACGACACCTCTAATTTAGCTGAATTGATGGATTCTTTGCAGTATTGGTATCATAAAACAAAAAGAATAATAACCTTTGAGTATGTGGTTTGGAAAAGTATAAATGACAAACAAAAAGATATTGATGCACTAGTAGATTACTGTAAAAAAGTTCCTTCAAAAGTAAATTTGATTGAATATAACGCTATTGAAGAAGATGGGTTTAAACAGGCAAATCCTAAAGTGATTGAAAATTATGTAAGAGTTCTGGAAAATAATAATATTACAGTAAATGTCCGTCGAAGCAGGGGTAAAGATATCGATGCAGCATGTGGCCAATTGGCAAATAAAAAAGTTTAAGCTCCAGGTTATAAATAAAACTTAAAACCTGGAACAAATAATTTTAGGCACTAAGATTATGAGGGTTGTAGCCCAAATATTCTACTTCTTTTTCTGTAAAATTTATACCATAATCTTCTAATTCCTTTAAGATAGGATTATAAACTTCTTTGCTAATTGGTAGTTGTACACCAGGAGTTGTAATTTTCCCATTTAAGATCTTAAGTGTTGCAATTGCAACAGGTAAACCTACAGTTTTTGCCATTGCTGTATAAACTTGGTCATCACCAATAACAACCATATTTGATTCGATTTGTTTTTTCTTACCATTAATTTCATAACCAAATTTATGATACATTACAATCATATCTTTATCATCGGGTGATAGAGTCCATTTTTCTTCTAGAATTTTTTGTAAGATTTGTGCTGGAGTAGCATTTTTTAAACCAACTTTTTTCTCAGCATTAAAAATATCTACCTCTAAAAGTTTGTCCCAAATAATATCATCCTGATCAATTTTTAAGCAGTGGCGTACTTTTAATTCAACAGAATCATGAGGATTATAAGGTAAAAACGAATTGATAAAATCACGATAACTCATATCTTCAGATCCTTCCATAGTATAACTATCATCGGTCATACCCAACTGTACAAAAATATTCCACGCTCTACTGTAACCAACCCTTCTAATGGTTCCTCTATAAAGTGTTTGAATATCTTCTAATCCGTAAATCTCTCGATATTTTAGAGAATCCCTATTTGCAAGACCTTCAAATCTACCATAGTCTTTAATTCTTAGAAATTCAGTTCTTCTAAATAATTTATTGTACGGAATATATTTGTATTTACCTTCTTGAATGAATTTTGCAACACCACCTTGCCCAGCAACAACAACATTTCTGGGGTTCCATGTAAATTTGTAATTCCATAGATTGTTATCACTTTCTGGTGCTACAAGACCTCCAGTAAAAGACTCGAACATAATCATTTTACCACCTTGATCTTTAATACGGTCAATTACTTGCATTGCACTCATATGATCGATTCCAGGATCCAAACCAATTTCATTCATAAAGACCAAACCTTTATCTTTTACATCTTTATCTAAAGCTTTTAACTCATCTGAAATATAAGAGGCCGTTACAAGATTTTTTCCAAATTCAACACAGTCTTTAGCAACTTCCATATGAAATCTTGCAGGTAACATTGAGATTACAATATCTGAATTTTTAATTTCTTCTTTTCGTGCTTTCTCATGAAATATATCTAAAGCAATTGGTTTTCCGTTAGGATGATTTCTTGCTAATTTTTGCGCATTTTCAATAGAAATATCTGCAATTATAACTTCTAAGTTTTCTTTATCTGATTTATCTAATAAATATTTTACCAAGGACGAAGCAGAACGCCCTGCACCAATAATTAATATTTTTCGCATTGTTTTATTATGTTTTTATAAAAAAATAGTGCAACGAAATTACAAATAATACTTGCATAAACAAAGGTTTATTTAGGCAAAAAAACGCACATATTTAACATTATTTATCTGCTAAAAAAATTGATAAAAATATAATGTATTCCAATCAATAGCGTACATTTGTTATGACAAAATCAAAGAATACGATTAGTTTTTTTTAATCAATTTTACCATTAACTATCGTATTTTTTAAAAAAGTATTTGATTTACTAGTTAAGTTTTATTTTTTGTAGCCCTAATTGCTAAAATGACATTGTAATTATGGTTAGTAGAAAAATGATTTTTTATCATAACTAATTTCAAAAATAAATCGCAATACTATTAATACATTGATAATGAATAAAATGTATTTTAGTATTATGTAAATAATGGTATATAGATGAGAAACATCATAAACGATACATAGTTTAATATCTAAATGTGCCCAAATATTATTAACCACTAATAAAATAAAACAGATGGAAAATACAAATGAAAAAGTTTTAAAATATTTAGAACAATTAGGAATTACAAATGTTGAAAAGATTTTTTATAATACTTCTTACGAGCAGCTTTTCGAAGAAGAGATGAAAACAAGCCTAGAGGGTTTTGAAAAAGGGCAGTTAACCGAATTAGATGCTGTTAACGTAATGACGGGAGTATTTACTGGCCGTTCACCTAAAGATAAGTTTATTGTTAAAGATGATGTAACTCGAGATACAATGTGGTGGACTTCTCCTGAATCACCAAACGATAATAAACCAACAACCCCTGAGGTTTGGAATGATCTAAAAAATACTGTTACAAAACAACTTACAGGTAAAAAACTTTTTGTGGTGGATGCATTTGCAGGTGCAAATGAAGATTCTCGCCTTAAAGTTCGTTTTATCATGGAAGTTGCATGGCAAGCTCATTTTGTAAAAAACATGTTTATTCGACCTACTGAAGAAGAATTAGCAAATTTTGGTGAGCCAGATTTTGTTTCTATGAATGGTTCCAAAACTACCAACCCAGACTGGGAAAAACACGGTTTAAATTCAGAGAATTTTACTGTTTTTAACTTAGCTGAGAAAATGCATGTTGTTGGCGGTTCGTGGTATGGTGGTGAAATGAAGAAAGGGATTTTTGCCATGATGAACTATTACCTTCCATTAAGAGGAATGGCTGCTATGCATTGTTCTGCAAATGTTGGTGAAGATGGTAAAACAGCTATTTTCTTTGGACTTTCAGGAACAGGAAAAACAACACTTTCTACCGATCCAAAACGCCAATTAATTGGTGATGATGAACATGGTTGGGATGATAACGGAGTATTCAATTTTGAAGGTGGTTGCTATGCTAAAACGATTAACCTGGACAAAGAAGCTGAACCAGATATTTATGGGGCAATTAGGCGTGATGCACTTCTTGAAAATGTAACTGTGGATAAAGGTGGAAAAATAGATTTTACAGATGTTTCTGTAACTCAAAATACGCGAGTATCTTATCCAATTTATCATATAGAAAATATTGTTAAGCCTAAATCTAGAGCTGGACATGCAAATAAAGTTATTTTCTTAACTGCTGATGCTTTTGGTGTAATGCCTCCAGTAGCAAAATTAACTCCAGAGCAAACTAAATATCATTTCCTATCAGGATTTACAGCAAAATTAGCTGGTACAGAGCGTGGAGTAACTTCTCCACAACCTACTTTTTCTGCCTGTTTTGGTGAAGCATTCTTATCATTACACCCTACAAAATACGGTAAAGAATTGGTTAGAAAAATGGAAGCACATGGCGCTGAAGCTTACCTTGTAAACACTGGCTGGAACGGTACAGGTAAACGAATTTCGATTCAAGATACCAGAGCAATTATCGATAGAATTTTAGATGGATCTATTGAAAAAGCAGAAACTAAAATTTTACCAGTTTTTAACTTAGAAGTACCAACTTCTTTAAAAGATGTAAATGATGAGATATTAGATCCAAGAGATACATATAAAGATGTTGAAGAGTGGAATTCTAAGGCAAATGAGTTAGCTGGATTATTTATTAAAAACTTTGATAAATATACAGATAATGATGAAGGAAAAGCATTAGTTGCTGCCGGACCTCAGTTATAATATAAAATACTTTTAAAACTTAACCTGTAAGATTTCTATAATCTTACAGGTTTTTTTAAAACTCAAAAGTCAATTGCACATCGGCAATTTTCTCTTTCTTCTTGGTTTGATTGTTCAAATTGGTTACCGAAATACCTAATAATCTTATCGAATTTTTTACTTTCTCCTGATATAATAATTCTTTTGATGTATCGAATAATATCGATTGATCTTTTATAAAAAAAGGTAGCGTCTTACTTCGGGTTTGTAGAGTAAAATCACTATATTTTATTTTTAAAGTAATTGTTTTTCCGGCAACTTTTGATTTTTTTAAGCGATCTTCTAACTCGATAGAAATTTTTTCTAACTTTTTAAGCATATAAATTTCTGAAGTAAGATTATCTCTAAAAGTATGTTCAGCTGCAACCGATTTTCTAAGTCGGTTTGGTTTAACCTTACTATTGTGAACTCCTCTAACAATTTGATAATAATGCTCACCAGATTTTTTAAAATGTTTGCTTAGAAATTCAATGGTTTTTGATTTTAAATCCTTTCCGGTAAAAATACCAAGATTATACATTTTTTGTTGTGTTACTCTTCCAACACCATAAAATTTTTCTATTGGTAATTCATCTAAAAAAGAGATAACTTCTTCGGGTGGAATTGTTTTTTGTCCGTTTGGTTTGTTAATATCTGAAGCTACTTTAGCTATAAATTTATTTACTGAAATACCTGCAGAGGCTCTTAAGCCAACTTCATTATATATTCTTTCTCTAATTTCTCTTGCCAGCATGGTAGCTGATGGATGATTCTTTTTATTTATTGTTACATCCAAATAAGCTTCATCCAAACTTAAAGGCTCAACTAAATTGGTATAATCATGAAATATTTTATTAATCTGTTTTGATATTTCTTTATATCTATCAAAATGCGGTTTTACAAAAATCAATTGTGGACAATTCTTTTTTGCTAAAACACCGCTCATTGCAGATCGTACTCCATATTTACGTGCTTCATAACTTGCAGCAGAAACCACTCCTCTTGCAGAACCACCTCCAACAGCAATAGGCTTCCCTCTTAATTC
>DAOUQH010000014.1 GCA_030625645.1 Flavobacteriia bacterium
TTTGATTAATCATAAGTTTTACTTGTAGAATTAAGATTTAGTTTTATATTTGCAAACCGAAAATTATTCGGGGTGTAGCGTAGCCCGGTTATCGCGCCTCGTTTGGGACGAGGAGGTCGCAGGTTCGAATCCTGCCACCCCGACAAAATAAAGTGTGGAGTTTTTTGTAGAAAGTTTACTTTCTTAAGAAAACGGAGGAGTTTATTTATAATTAAAGGTTGACTTTAATTTGCTACAACCCTTTATCAGGATAAACGAAGTTAATCCTGCCACCCCGACGAACCTAGTAATAGGTCAAATCAAAACACTGTTAATTGTATGATTATCAGTGTTTTTTTTTGTTTTTTACGGTTTCAATTGAATTCATTTAAAACCATAGAAAATGGTAATTTAACTCATTACTATTTAATGTCACATTACGTTTTGCCAATGCTTAAAAAAAGCAACGGATCAATAGTTAATATCGGTTCAAAAATATCGGTAACAGGACAAGGAGGCACTTCTGGATATGCAGCTGCCAACAGTGGAAAAAAATGCTTTAACACGTGAATGGGCTGTAGAACTATTACCTTATAAGATTCTTGTAAATGCAGTTATTGTAGCTGAATGCTATACGCCTTTATATGATAGGTGGATTAAAGAATTTCCAAATCCAAAAGAAAAATTAGATGCAATCACTAAAAATATTCCTTTAGAGAACAGAATGACAACTACTGAAGAAATTGCAAATACTGCAGTATTTTTATTGTCAGAAAAATCTAGCCATACAACTGGACAATTAATTTTTATAGATGGCGGTTATACGCATTTAGATAGGGCATTATAACGTTCGTCGAAAAAATTTAGTAACAAAAATATTGATTGTTACCTTGGTAAAAAATAAGTAAATATGAGTGAAACTAAAAAAATTCCGGTAGTATCAAAAAGTGTATTGATTCCTTTTATTTTAGTAACATCATTATTTGCATTGTGGGGCTTTGCTAATGCTGTAACAGACCCAATGGTACAAGCATTTAAAAAAGTGCTAGAATTATCAAATTCTCAAGCGGCATGGGTACAAATGGCATTTTATGGAGGGTATTTTTGTATGGCTTTGCCAGCAGCTATGTTTATGCGTAAATATTCGTATAAAGTCGGTATTTTAATTGGTTTGGGTTTATATGCTGTGGGTGCATTATTATTTTACCCCGCTGCAATTACAGAACAATTTTGGTTTTTTCTATTGGGTTTATATATTTTAACCTTTGGTTTGGCATTTTTAGAAACTGCGGCAAACCCTTATGCCTTAGCAATGGGTGCAAAAGAAACAGCAACCCAACGATTAAATTTAGCGCAAGCCTTTAATCCTATTGGATTGATAGCCGGTCTATTTATTGCACAACAATTTGTGTTAAAAAAATTACAATCTGACGATATTGAAAATTTTAGTGCTTTAGACGAAGCTTCCAAAGTTTTAATCAAAACATCTGATTTATTGGTTATTAGAAATCCTTATGTAATATTAGGGCTTGTTATTATTGGAGTTTTTATATTATTTATAGTTAGTAAGATGCCACAAGCAAAAGACGAAAATGGAATGCCTAGTATTGGAGTTACCTTTGCTGCTTTGGGCAAAAATAAAAAATATGTATTAGGAGTTTTAGCACAAATTCTATATGTAGGTGCACAAATAATGTGTTGGACCTATATTTATCAATACGCAGAAGCCATGGAAATGGATAGTGTTACTGCTGGCTACTATCAAATGGCAGCCTTTGTAATATTCACAATTGGTCGTGTTATTGGAACCTATATGCTACGGTTTATGAGTCCAGGTAAATTATTAATGTATTTTGCAATACTTGCCATGGTATGTGTAGTCGGAACTATTTGGATGCCTGAAATGATTGGTCTGTATTGTTTAGTAGGAACTTCTTTCTTTATGTCATTAATGTTCCCTACTATTTATGGAATTGCATTAGGAGATCTCACAGAAGAGCAGTCTAAAGTAGGTTCTGCAGGATTGGTAATGGCAATTGTTGGTGGAGCCTTAATGCCAAAATTACAAGGAATTATTATTGATGCAGGAGGTAATGGTGTAAATGATGTTACCATTGCCGGCGTATCAGAGGTCAATTTTTCATTTATTTTACCTCTACTCTGCTTTATTTATATTGCTTGGTATGGAATGAAGGTTTATAAAGAACATGAATCGAAAATCGCTTAACTCATACGAAAGACAAATCAAAATGAGCGATAAAATAGTTTCTTTTTCCACCTTCTTTACTTAAAAATAATTCAATATTTTAAAATGTATTTGAAATTATGAAAAGACATTGTTTTGCATTAGATTTAATTAATAACCCTCAACTGATTTCTAGATATAGAGCATATCATAAAAATGTGTGGCCTGAAATTGTTAAAAGTATTAAAGATTCAGGTATCATAACTTTAGAAATCTATTTAGTATCCAATAGATTATTTATGATTATGGATGTTGATGAAAGCTTCACTTTTGAAAGAAAAGTAGGATTAGATAATAGCAGCCTAGCTGTGCAAGAATGGGAACTATTGATGTGGAAGTATCAAAAAGCATTGCCTATTGCAAAAGAAGGAGAAAAATGGATGCTAATGGATAAAATATATGAATTTAATCTTTAATTTTTAGACTAAAAAAACTATTTTAAAAGTTGTTTGTCATTATATACCTGTTATTTACCGGAAAGATTTAACTTACTTATAATTAATGATTTAATATAAAAGTGTCACTACGAATTTTACTTTCTAGTAAAATGTGGCAGTCTTTTTATCATTAATAGATTGCTTCTTCTTCTCCGAAGAATCGCAAAGACGTAAATGATTGACATTTAGAACTAAAATAAAATTCTTATGTGGAAACTCACGTTAATTATATTTATTAATTTAAATTATCATAAATTATTTTTAAAAGCGTTCCGTCATCTCCGTTAAATTGCCAAAACATAACACCTCCCAATTGTTCTTTTTTAATAAAATCAATTTTATTTTTTATAGATTTTTCATTGTCATATGTAATAAAAAGAGAATCTTTCTGACGCCATATATAAGGTGCATTTGCTGAATTATCCCATTTTTGGGTAAATCCAATATTGCTTTTTAAGCTATCTGAAATTGCTTTATAACTATATCCGCCAGTAGCTCCTTTAGCAGATTGATACAATCCGTTATTAACTGGATTAACACCTTTCCACCATCTTCCGTAAAACGGAACACCTAAAACAAGTTTATTTGCAGGTATTCCTGCATTAAGATGTTGTTGAACTGCAGTAGCCGCACTTCTACTTTTATTGGTGCTATATTCTGAATTCTTAAGATTAGCATGATGCCCTGTAAATTTACTAGAACCTGTATAAAAATCGTAAGTCATAATATTAATAAAGTCAAGATGTTTTTGAGCTTCTTTCATATTTGTATGGTCTAAATAATTTTGATTGGCACCGGTTGCAATCGTTAATAGGTATTTTTTGTTTTTGGTAGCCAATGAATCTAATTTCTCTCTAATTAATTTTAATATTAACGTAAAATTTTCTTTATCAACTTCTCTAAAAGTATTATCATCACCTATTTGACCAGGGTACTCCCAATCTAAATCAATACCATCTATTTGGTGTTTTAGCATAAAATCAATCGCACTATTTGCAAATATTTGTCTTGAATTTTTAGTCAATACAGCATCTGAAAAATTACCTGACCACGACCAACCACCAACTGAAATTAAAATTTTTAGATTTTCATTAACTTTTTTTAATTCATTTAATTTTTTTAAATCTTCAGTATCTTTTTCACTACCTAAAATAACTACTCCATTTTCAATATTAGCAAAAGCATAATTAATATGCGTTATTTGTTTTGCTTTTTCAAAATTAGCACCCCAATTATCTTGCCACCCATGTACATAAGCAATAACTCTATTTTTATTTTCAGAAAACTCTTCATTATTTTCTTTAGAAGAATTGACGGAACAACTAAATTGGATTAGAGTAAAGAACGATAGTATATAAAAATATTTATTCATGCTGTATTTATTTTATCATTTTTACAGATTGTGTATAGACATCATGGTTTAGCATCTACACCAAATTTTCTCAAAGTAATTTTTGTTTTAACCTTTTTGAGTTTATCCTCCATAACAATTATATTTTATCATTCATTCACCAATTTTTCATGAGAAATAAAATAGCCTATATGTGATTTTCCGTTTAAACGAATTCCTTTAAAATTACCTTTTTTACTCTTTTCTTTTTCAATAATTAACTCACTTTTTTTGTAATATCTATTATCTAACTGAATGGTAATTTTATCAAAAACAGGTTCGGTAATTGCATAAAAAGGTTCCGCAGGAGAAACCGGATAAATACCCATCATAGAAAACACCAACCAAGCAGACATCGTTCCTGTATCATCATTTCCAGGCAAACCATCTGATTGATTTTTAAAGTAGTTATTAATCAACTCACGTACTCGTTTTTGTGTACGCCATTCTTCACCTTTTATATAATTAAATAAATACGGATAACCAATATCTGGCTCATTTGCCATATCAAATTGCTTAGTATCAAAAACTTTTTCTAGTTGATTTACAAATGATTGCTTACCCCCCATCATTTTTATTAATGCTTTCGTGTCATGTGCTACCATAAATGTATATTGCCATGAATTACCCTCAATAAATGCTATATTCTTTTTAAAATTAGCACCTGTACTGGGACTAAAAGGACTATACCAACTACCATCAGGATTTCTAGGACGCAATAAATGAAACGATTTATCAAATAATTTCCTGTAGGTAATTGATCGTTTCTTAAAGCGTTTATAATCATTTTTTTTTCCTAATTCTTTTGCCAATTGCGCAATTGAAAAGTCAGCAATATTAAACTCTTGCGTTATAGAAACCGCACCACTATTTACAGATTGCTCTGTTACATACCCTTTTTCTAAATATTCTTTAATTTCTTTTCGTACAGGATTGTAGTCTGTTTTCGTAGCACTTTTCAGCATGGCTTTGTAGGCTTTTTTAATATTAAAATCTTGAATGCCTTTTAAGTAGGTATCTGCAATTACTATTGCTGCAGGATCTCCAACCATGGTAAATGTTTCGGTAGAATTTAACTCCCATTTTGGTAACCATCCGTTTTCATCATATATCTGCAACATACTTTTTACCATATCTGATTGTTGCTTCGGATAAACCAAAGACATTAATTGATGTAAATTTCTATAGGTATCCCAAAGCGAAAATACGGTATAGCGTGTACCATCTGTTTTACCAATTTTACCTGTATTAATTTCGGGGTATTCTCCGTTTACATCGTTCAAAGTATTCGGATGAATCAATGTGTGGTATAAAGCAGTATAAAAAATAATTTTATCTGTTTCACTTCCTCCTTCTACTTTAATTTTTGACAAGGCTTGATTCCATTCATTAGTTGTTTCTTTATAAATGGTTTTAAAGCCTTTTCCTTGTCCTTCCTTTTCCAAATTTTCTCTAGCATTCGCAATACTTACATAGGAAACCCCGATTTTCACTTCAATGGCTGTTTTTTTATTAAATTTATAGGTAAAATATGTCCCAATACTATCTCCTACAACCATTTTAGTGGCATTATCCATAATTCTTGTTTTGCCATTGTATCCCATCCATTGTGATTCAACCCCATCATACTTTGTAGGCTTTTTCCATACACCAAACTTAGTTGCTGGTTTCGAAAATTTAGCGACAAAATAAACAGGATATGCAGCTTCGGGATTATAATAACAGAATGATCCTACAGAGCGCATTCCTTCAATTTCTGTAGAAGAAACTATTTTTACCATCGCCCCTTGTTCATTGGTTAAACCAAGACCTAGATTTAATAAAATATTAGATTCTCCTGCTGGAAAAGTATATTTACTAATACCCACTCTTTTGGTAGCAGTCATTTCTGCTTTAATATTGTATTTATCTAAAATAGTACTATAATAACCAACTTTTGAAATTTCTGCTGAATAAGTTGTTCCGTATTTTAAATGATTCGTTTCTAATTTACCTGTAGTTGGCATCAACAAAAGCACACCTAAATCTGGGCAACCAACACCGCTTAAATTTACATGGCTAAATCCGGTTAAAAATGAATTGGTATGTTCATAAGGTGTAGAAAACCATCGGCTGTCTTTATCGAATTTGTTTTGTTTTCCTGAAACATTAAATGGGCTAACACTTACCATTCCTCTTAAAGAAATTGGTCCAGGATTGGTCGTTCCAAAATTTGAGGTGCCAATAAACGGGTTTACATAAGAAGTTATTTCTTGTGCATAAATACTAAAACTACCACTAATAAAAATAAGTAGAAGTAATCTCTTTTTTAAATACGCGTCTCTAAACATTTTATTTTTTTTAATTACTCTCAATTGCGCCATGAACCTTATTATACAAATCAATTTTACCATCGAGTAAAACAGCAATCACGGTATAATTCTCATCAATTACTTCTTTAGGAACATCAATATAGGTCAAACCCGGATACGAATTCCAATACACCTTACTAAACACATCATGTTCTAGCATGGCTCCATTACCTACTACATAAATTCTGTTGATTTTATTTTTTATTCCCCTAAGAGCCACTTTCCCATCCTTAGGTATATCTCGAACATATAGATATAACATGGTACTATCTTTTGATAATGCTGTTGGTCCGTAATAATACTCATAAGGAATTCCTACTTTTGTACCATAAATTGCTTTACTGTGTTTTTTTGTCCATCTACCAAGGTCTTTTAAAATCTTTACCTGTTCTTCAGGAATTGTACCATCAGCTTTTGGGCCGATATCCAACAACAAATTCCCTCCTTTTGAAATACAATCTACAAAAATATCAATGATTTGTTGAGATGATTTATAATGATTGTCACTATGTTGATAACCCCACGATTCATTCATTGTCATACACAATTCCCAATATTTTGATTTTGGTTTGATAATTGGCAAACCTTGTTCAGGCGTATCATAATCACCTTTTTGTTTTAATCTGGAATTAATAATAGTATTTGGATTATTAGAGAGTAACATTGATTTCACTTTCGGCACATCCCATTCTTGTTCGTTATGCTCCCAATCGCCATCAAACCACCAAACATCTGGTTTGTAATTATTATTTAATTCTTTTAACTGACTTTGATAATATTTTTTATACTTTTTCCATCGCTTTGGTTCTTCTTCTATTTTATATCGTTTTACATCTCTAGTAAAATCTGTATACAAATCAGAAGACCAATCTGGCAAAGAGTAATAAATTCCAACTTTTAATTTTTTTTTACGAAGAGCCTTAATAAAAGGAGTCAAAACATCTTTCTTGGCAGCAGCATTTTTTACAGCGTTTAAATTGCCGTATTTTGTATTCCACAAGGCGAAGCCATCATGGTGTTTAGAAGTAATCACTGAATATTTTGCACCACTTTCTTTTATCAACTCAGCCCAATATGCTGGATCGTAGTTTTTTGCTGTAAAACCATTCAACTGCTTCATATAATCATCATGTGAAATGTAATTATTATAAAATGACCACGATTCACTTATACCGTTTACGGCATAAATTCCCCAATGAATAAAAATTCCGAGTTTGGCATCTTTAAACCATTCCATTTTTTGCTCATGAAATACGGAATCTTTACTAATTTTAGATTGTGCATTCAATACTAAAGGCATGAATAACAGCAAAAAAACAAATTTTTTCATGATATGTATATTTTCATTAAATTATTTCAGTTCGTTACTTAAGGAATAAGGAGCATTCTCTGGTTGATTTCCCCATTCATTATTTGGCTTATTTGCTAAATTAAAATTTAACTTACCTCCTTTTTGAATATCCTCAAAATTTATATAATTATGGTTGTAACTTTTACCATTTAAAGTGGCAGATTGTATATAAAAATTAGACAATGAATTTTCTTCAGCCGTAATTACAAATTGATTGTCATTTTCTAATTTTAAAGTAGCTTTTCTAAATAAGGGACTCCCAATAACATATTGATTAACTCCAGGTGTAACAGGATAAAAACCTAAAGCACTAAATACATACCATGCAGATGTTTGCCCATTATCTTCATCGCCACAATATCCATCTGGAGTTGCACTGTATAATTTGGTGAGTACTTCTCTAATTTTTTGTTGTGTTTTATATGGCTTACCTGCATAATTATACAAATAAATCATATGTTGAATTGGTTGGTTGCCATGTGCATAATTGCCCATATTTACGATTTGCATTTCTCTAATTTCGTGAATAGTAAACCCATAATATGACGCATCAAATTTTGGAGGCATTTCAAATACTTCATCTAATTTTTCTGTAAAATTTTCTTTCCCACCCATTAAATTCATCAATCCTTGTACATCATGAAAAACCGACCATGTATAATGCAAACTATTTCCTTCGGTAAATGCATCACCCCATTTTAACGGATTAAAAGGCGATTGAAAAGTTCCATCTTTATTTTTTCCTCGCATCCAATTTGTGGAAGAATCAAATACATTTTTATAATTATAGGATTGCTTGTAAAACTTATTAGCAATTTCATTTTTACCTAATTTTTCAGCCATTTGCGCAATGGTAAAATCTGCAAAAGCATATTCTAAGGTTCTTGCAGCATTTTCATTTATTTTTACATCATAAGGCACATAGCCTAATGTATTATAAAAATCAACTCCTGCTCTACCTACTGAATTTACAGGACGTCCATTTGCCACAGTTGCATTTTTTAAAACAGCTTCTAATAAAATATCAACATCTTTATCTTGCATGTTTCCTTTTAAGTATGCATCTGCAATAATAGTTGCTGAATTTGAACCTATCATCACATCTCTATGACCAGGGCTTGCCCATTCTGGCAACCAACCCGATTCTTTATAGGTGTTTGCCAAACCTTCCATAATTTGGCTATTCAATTCAGGATACATCAAATTAAAGAAAGGAAATACGGCTCTAAAGGTATCCCAAAAACCATTATCTGTAAACATATATCCTTTTTCAATTTTGCCATTATACGGGCTGTAATGCACTACATTATTATTTTTATCATACTCATAAAATTTTCTAGGAAAAAGTAGCACACGATACAAACATGAATAAAATGTTTTGATATTATCGGTATTATCGTCTTCAATCTGAATTCTACTCAATTCTTTTTCCCAAGTTTGTTTTGCTTTCTCTTTAGTTTGACCAAAAGTATCTGTTCCTATTTCTCTATCTAAATTTAATCGAGCTTGTTCTAAACTGATAAATGACGATGCAACTTTTACATGTACCTCTTCTCCTTTTTTAGTTTTAAACCCGATAATGGCTCCTACATGTTCTCCTTCACTTTCTAAACTATTTTCTTGAAGTTTCCAATCATCATTCCAAGTATGATTTATTTCAAAATCTTTATCAAATTCCGCTACAAAATAATTATGGAAATTCTCAGGTACACCCCCATTATTATTTCTACAATACCCAATAATTTTTCGTTCTTTTGGAAGAATTTTTACCATCGATCCTTTAAAAAAAGCATCTAATAAAATATAAGATGAATCGGCTTTTGGAAAAGTAAATTTAAAATATGCCGCTCGTTCTGTAGGCGAAACTTCTGCTGTTACATCATAATCTGCTAAATACACTTTATAATGATATGGCTTTACAGTTTCTGCTTTGTGTGAAAACCAAGAACCCCGTTCGTCTTCCTTAAATTTTAAATCGCCTGTAATTGCCATAAAAGAAAACGCGGCATAATCATTCAACCACGGACTGGGCTGATGCGTTTGTTTGATACCTCTAATTTTATTTTCGTCGTATTTGTATGTCCAACCATCACCCATTTTTGAGGTCATAGGTGTCCAAAAATTCATGCCCCAAGGCGTTGCAATGGCAGGATAGGTATTTCCGTTAGACAAACTAAACTCAGAATCTGTTCCCATTAATGGGTTTACATAATCTACAAGATTTATGACTTCTTTTTTTGCTGTTATAACTTCAACTTCCTTTTTACAAGAAAAAGAAATCAGTACAATAATTATTGATAAAAATTTCAAGTATGTTCTGGTCATTACAATTTACTTTTTAAAACTAATTTCATCCAAGCCAATGGTGTATTCTATTCGTTGATTATCTTTCACATCCCAAATTTCTGTTTTTATTGTGGGGCTATTTTTTGACCAGTCTATAGTTAACAATCCAAAGTGATTTTCCATAATAGGGCCTTCAATTCTATTTTTATTAGGTGTTGCAAAATGCCATGTAGATGAAAGTCCGCTAGAAGTCATATCATAAATTGGATATAAATCTGGCGTTTCTAATTTAGAGATTTCTGCATAATGAACATCACCCGTTAAAAAGAGTACACCATTGGCTTTAGTTTCTTTTATTAAATCTAAAAATCGTTGTTGTTCATGAGGGAAATTTGCCCACGATTCGTAGCCATTATATTCTATAGAAAATTGTGAGCCTGAACAAATTAACCGTATATCTGCTGGTTTTAGTAATTCTCCTTTTAACCATTTCCACTGTTGCTCACCTAAAAATGTTGAATCTCTACTGGTGTAAGGAGTATAATCTAAATGATAAAAATAACGTCTATCTTTATTCACTTCTCCATTATATTTTTTTAAATCATCTCTAAAAGTTCTATTATCTAATAAGATGATTTGCAACTTTTTATCTTCTATATTTTTTATATATGAGGTGTAAATTCCTTCATGATTCCATCTATCTGAATCTTTCGCTTCATCAAAAAAATTTAAAAATATTTCTTTAGATTCTTCCTTTTTAGAATAGTGCCTTCCTCCATCGTTAACACCAAAATCATGATCATCCCAAAGAGCTAAAACTTCAACATTTTTCTTTAAATTTTGAAAAGATTGTTTATTCTCTAATTGATGGTATTTATCTTTGAGCACTTTCATATCTTCAGTATCACCATAAATATTATCTCCCAAAAAAATAAATAAATCAGGTTTGTGTTTTACAACAACATCAAAAACTGGTAAATCACTTGTTTGATGCCCACAAGAACCAAAGGCTATTTTGGTGATTTTGTTTTTATTCTCTTGTTTACAAATACAAGAAAACATCAGTAAGAAAATTGGCATAAAATATTTAAAGTTCTTCATACTATATAATTTATTCAACTAGTATTTCATCAACAAACAACCAAACACTGCCTCCATTTGGCAATTCTTTTAAATTGATAACTTTTATTTTTACATATTTCGTTTTTATTTTAGGGAATTTTACTATAAAATCCTTTAGTTCTGATTTAGAACTTTGAGCATACTCTCTTTTTATTTCCCCTACTTGTTTAAAGGTTTTGTTATCATCAGAAATAAAAACTTCTATAGCTATTGGATAATAAATTCCTGGTCCTTGGTTTTCCATACTTCCAACAGTTATTTGACTTATCTCTTCTACATCATCAATACTAATAACCACTTCCATATCTTTGTCTAACCATGCTTGCCATTGACCGTCATGAAAATCTTTAGTACCACGTAAAGTGTTTACAAAAGTATATTTTCCTGCTCCTTTGTACTTATCACTAAACGGAATTATATAATTTATTTCATGTGCTACTGCTTTATGAAATTTAATGGTATCTGTAAAAACTTTTCCTACTGGCTTCTCATTTTTGAATAGTGATGCTTTAATAATTGTAGTTTCTTTTATGGTTAAAGAGTCTGTAAATTTTACAGCCTTTTCATCTAATTTTTTATCACCTAAAACATAGCGAATATCAGTATTTGAAAATTCATTTTGCAAACTTAAATTTACTGATTTATTTTCTAAATTAACAGTTGCATTTGCCGTAACCAAATAGATGCTTTTGGCATAATTAATACCTAAAAACTCGTATCTTTTAAACATTTGTTGAATTCTATTCGAAAAATCATCCCAATTTCGAGACTCTTTTGGGCTCCATACGGTTTCAGCTAAAGCCGCTATTCTCGGATAAATCATATACTCAGAATGCTTGGTCGTCGGAATATATTCTGACCATAAATTGGCTTGTCCGCCCAACACATGTTTTGCTTCTTCTGGCGTCATAGAATCTACAATTGGATCGAATTGGTATACTTTGCTCAAAGGTGTATATCCGCCAATAGCTAATGGTTCTTCATTTTGTGGCCCTTGATAATGATCAAAATAACAGTGTGTTCCTGGTGTCATTACCACATCATGCCCTTGTTCAGCAGCTTCCAAACCTCCTTTAACACCTCGCCAACTCATTACAGTAGCATCTGGCGCTAGACCTCCTTCTAAAATCTCATCCCAGCCTACTAATTTTTTACCATGTGCATTGATAAATTTCTCCATCCGTTTTACAAAATAGCTTTGTAATTCTTCTTCATTTTTCAACCCTTCATTTTTTATTCTTTTTTTACAATAAGGGCATTTTTTCCAATTAGTTTTGGTAGCTTCATCTCCACCAATATGTATGTATTTTGATGGAAAAATATCCATTACTTCTAATAATACATTTTCTAGAAACTCAAAAGTTTGTTCTTTCCCTGCACAATAAATATCGGTAATTGGCCAAACGCCTCCAGAAGGTACACCAATAGGTTTAGGATTATCAAAACATGCTAATTCTGGGTATACTGCTATTGCACTAGAAACATGTGCGGGCATTTCGATTTCTGGTATAACTTCTACATTTTTAGATTGTGCATAAGCAACTATTTCTTTAAGATCGTTTTGCGTTAAAAAACCACCATAAGTACCTTTTTCACCTGCTTTTGTTGGTTTTCTAGCATTCCAATGTGCATCTTCTTGATCTACTCTCCATGCACCTACTTCTGTTAGTTTTGGATATTTTTTTATTTCAATTCGCCAACCTTGGTCATCTACTAAATGTAAATGCAAAACATTCATTTTATGTTTTGCTAGACGGTCTATAGTTTGCTTAATATATTCTTTATCAAAAAAATGACGAGAAAGATCTAACATCAACCCTCTCCATTGAAAACGAGGTTGATCTTCTATTTCGATATTTGGAATTACCCAAGCTATATTATTCATTATTTTTTTACTTTCAATCTCGGCTGGCAACAATTGTATTAAACTTTCTATACCATATAAAAATCCACCATATTCACTTGCAGTAAGGTTAATTTTATCATCTGAAACTAAAAGTTTATACGCGTCTTTTACTAAGTTCTCATCAATAATTAATTGAATATAATTTGATGAAGGTTTTTCTGTTACAATTTCCAGATTCCATCCTGTTACAGTATTGAATTTATGTATTAAAATTTCTACTGCCTGTTCTTGGGTTTTATCAAATAAAACAACTTTAGTGTTTTTAGTAAAACTAAAATTACCTTTGTTCAAAACTGTTTTTACTGGTTTTGGAATGATAGAAATATCACCTTCTGTAAATATTTTATTTTCTGTAGAGTTACACGCAATAATTGCTGTAAAAACGATTGTTACTAAAAATTTTAGATACTTAGAATTATTCATTATTTATATATTTTGTTTGATTGATTTTTAGTGTTACTATTCATTAAACTATTATTTTTAGGATTATTTCCCATTTTAAACACAAGCGTACCGCCATTCATAATTTCTTTGTGCAATATTGTTCTATCGATTAACTTGCCATTTAATTCAGTAGATTCAATGTATTTATTCTCTTTAGAATTGTTAATAGTTTTGATAGCAAACTCCTTTCCATTTTCTAAATTGATTGTTGCTTTATCAAAAATTGGAGAACCAAAACTATACACTCCTTGTGCAGGATTAACAGGGTAAAAACCCAAAGCACTTAATACGTACCAAGACGACATCTGTCCGCAATCTTCATTGCCACAATGTCCGTTTGGTGCATTTTTATATTGCGTTTCTAAAATTTGTCTTACAATTTTTTGCGTTTTCCATGGTTTATTTACGTAGTTATATAAATATCCAACATGATGGCTTGGTTCGTTACCATGCGCGTATTGCCCAATCATACCTGTACTAAAAATAGGTAATTTATCTTCTGATAAAGGGTTTAAACTGAACATTGAATCTAATTTATTCTCAAAAGGCACTTTACCTCCAACAGATGCTATCAAACCTTCAATATTTTGAGGTACAGACCAAAAGTATTGCCATGCATTACTTTCACAGAAATACGGCGTATATTCTTTAGGGATAAACTCCTTAATAAATTCACCATCCTTAGTTTTTGGTCTCATAAAACCACTTTGCTTATCATATACATTTCTCCAATTTTCTGATCGTTTCAAAAAATATTTATAGTCATCTTCCTTACCTAAATCTTTTGCAAATTGGGCAATGCACCAATCGTCAAACGCATATTCTAATGTTTTAGAAACCGACCAATTTTCATGATGGTCATCTACAGGAACATATCCTAACTCCATATAATTTAGGATTTGCCTAGTAGAATCTGTTGCGCTAATCTTACATGCTTTATAAGCTAAATTTATATCAAAATTTTGAATTCCTTTAAAATAAGCGTCTACTATTACAGGCACAGCATGGTAACCCATCATCATATTGGTCTCGTTTCCTTGCATCGACCAAACAGGTAACAAACCAGTTTCTTTATAATGCGCTAACATAGAATTTACAAAATCTGATACTCTTTTTGGATGCAAAATGGTATATAATGGATGTGCTGCTCTGTAGGTATCCCACAATGAAAAGGTATCATATCTATCAAATTTTTTGGCTTGTTGTATTTGACCATCTGCTCCTTTATAAAAACCATCTACATCGCTCAATAGAGTAGGTGCTAGCATACTTTGATACAGCATGGTATAAAAAATTACCTTAGCATCATTATCGGATGTTTCTATTTCAATTTTACGAAGTTGATTTTCCCATTCATTTGAAGTTTCCTTTTTTATTTGATTAAAACTTTTACCTGCAACTTCTGCTTCTATTGATTTATAGGCTCCTTTTATATTTGAAGTTGCCAATCCTGTTTTAATTATTATTTGTTCATTTTCAAAAGTTTTATACCATAACTTTACTTTGGTGTTTTTACTTTTAGCCTCGTTAACTTGAAGTAATGTGTCTATTGAATAAAGATGATATTTTTCAAAAGGTTTTGAAAATTTCATCACAAAAAATACACGCTGATCTTTTGCCCAACCTGTAGATTTTCTGTAGCCTTCAATAGTTGTATTATTCACAACTTTTATATACGTATCTGTTGGAGAATCCCAATTCATTGCAAAACCTAAGTCAACTGTAATCGCAGATTCTTTATCTTCAGGAAATGTATAGCGATGTACACCTACTCTTTCTGTTGCTGTAAGTTCTGCCTTTATTCCGTAACTTAATAAATCAACAGTGTAATAACCTGGAGATGCATTTTCTTTATCATGTGAAAATTTAGAAAAGGGTCTAAAACTATTTTCTTTTAGAGTCTCAGAAAATTTACTGTTGGTTGGCATTACCGAAATATCGTATAAATCGCCTGCGCCAGTACCTGTTAAGTGCATATGACTAAAACCACTTATTATTGAATCTTGGTAGTAATATCCAGCAATCCTATCCCAACCTCCTATACCAATATCTGGGCTTAATTGTACCATGCCAAACGGAGCCGTGGCACCAGGGTATGTGTTTCCTGGGCCATCTGTACCAATAAAAGGATTTACATACTTAGTTAAATGAATCTGGTCAATATTTTTGTTTTTACAACTAAATACTAGTGTTAAAAACAAAACAAATATGAACCCTGTTCTAATCATACAACTCTATTTTAAATCTGCTTTTGTCTCTTTTATGGTTTTTAAATACTCATCTGTAAGTTGTGGTCCGTCAAAAAAAGTAACTCCGTTTGCTCCATTATTTTTTGCAAATAAAATGGCTTCTTTTAACTCTTTACCAGATTTAAAAGGTGGTAGATACACACCTGTACTTAACTCAGTATCTTTATCTTTTAGGTCTTTAACTCCTTGTGCAGTTGCAAACCCAATCCAATCTATTTCTTCATTGTAAAAGCCATGGTAAATCATAGGGTATACTCTATCAATATTCCATTTATCCCAACGTTGTCTCACCATGTGGTCTGCCATTTCTGGATATGGGAAAACTGCTGCTGTCAGCTTTTTGTTATTTCTCTTTACAATCTCATAGGCATCATCTACAATATTTTTAATTGCGTTTAAACGGAATTGCTTCCATTCCATATCAATGGAAACATTGTTGCTTTTCAAAGGGTTTTTATGATGATTTTTTTCAAATTTAGCAATACAAACACCACAATAACAGAAATCAAATTCTGGTAATTCTGTTTCTTGCTTTAATTCATATTTCGGTAATAACCCAATAGGGAGAAAAATATCTGGAAAACGGATATAATCTAAATGAACACTCTCTATACCTTCTACTTTTGCCAAACCTTCTACCAGACCTAATACATGTTCTCTTGATTCTTTTCTTGTTGGACATAGCCATTGATAATAATCTACATAAGGTCGTGTATCAAAGCATGAATTACCTTCTTTACTCACTGCATACCATTCTGGATGCTGTAATGCAATTGAGTCTCCAGGTCTGTTCATTGCCATTATCCAAGCATGTACTTTTAAACCTTCCTTTTTTGCAATAGGTACTAACCTTTCTAATAATATTGGGTCTGTATTGGTATTAATCAGAATTTCATCAATACCAGCATCATAATATTTCTTAAACTCTTTGGTATAATCTGCGTCTGATTTTTTTTCTTGTGCGGTAATCCAAACACCAAAAATAAAATTATCTTTAGTAGAAGCATTACTTTCTTTTGATGATGTACACGCAAAAACTTGGCTTATCAGTATAACTACAAGTATTAGTTTTAAAAATTTCATATCTCTATTTTTATTCTATAATAATTAATTTTCCGTTTTCACGGATTATTAGTTGATTTCCTGAAAATGGACTTTTTACTATAATATTCCATCCTTGACTGTGGTTTTCCAATTTTGGGTTTATAACTTTTTCTTCAATTACAAATTCATTAGCAGATAAATCTTCTAATGATTGCATCCATTTTTGATGCTTCTTATAATACCTTTTTTGTTTTCTATACAGCTCGAAAAGTTTCCATTTGATTTTTTCGTCTAAAGGAATCGTAAAATGATCTTTTTCTCCTATGGTTTTGGTTGAAAAATATACATATCCCCAATTTTCGGGTTCATGAATATTAATAACACCTTGCGGAGACCAAACCCAGTTATATTCAGGTAAATATTTGCCCTGATCATTTTTTTTTCTTGAATAGATTCCGTCTTTAATCGTATGATTCCAGTTTACTCTAGAGAAATTTACTCTCCAAAATTTATCTTTTGGTACTATATCTTGAAAATATGATCGTTTATAAACTTCCCAAGGAATGGCAATTTCTAATATCCATCCTTTATCAACATCGTTTGAATTATTGAGTGTTCCATTAACTTTTACTGCTGATTTTAATCCGTTAATTTCAAAATTATTTACTGCATAATTACCAAGTTCTCTATATGGTTTTGTAATAAACAAATCCCATGTAGTGTTTAATGCATTTATTTCTAATTCATAATAATCATGAGAATTATTATCTGGTTCTACAAAAACTTCAAAATCATTATTATGAAAAATAATAGCATCATGCTTTGTAATATCTGCCCAAACATGTGGTTCTTCTAATTTAGCTAAAATGTAAAAATAAGTAGTATCCCAAAGCATTTTTACTTGTGTTTTATACTTAGGGATTTTAACACCTTCTATATCAATAAAAACATCAGTCCAATTTGCTTTTTCCCAACTTTCATCTGAGTCATCTCCATCAATTTTAATCGATGTTTCTACTTTGTATGCAATATAACTTTTAGGAATCATTGCAGGTTCAATTACTTCTTTCTGCTGCGAACAACTAGAAATAGAAATGAAGAAACATATAAAAAGGACTATTTTAAAAAATATTTTCATTATAAATAACAATTATAAACTCTTTTCTTTGGTAAACTTTACAATTTCACTAATATAACCAAAAGCCATTGCAACTACAGTATCTGCAGCAC
Source organism: Flavobacteriia bacterium (assembly GCA_030625645.1). Lineage (GTDB taxonomy): Bacteria > Bacteroidota > Bacteroidia > Flavobacteriales > Flavobacteriaceae > Namhaeicola. Next base: position 18,035 of record DAOUQH010000014.1, read on the forward strand.
CATAATAAATGGCTATTTTATCTTGTTCAATATCGTGTAATGCAGCACAGGGGAAAATCACATTTTGAACGTCACCAACCATTTCGTAATCTACAGCTGGTCCTAATAAATAATCTTGGGTTCTGTATTTTATTTTCTCTGGGTTATTTCCATCTAAAATTGCAGCTCCCATAGCATAACGAAATCCGTTACATGTAGTTATAACTCCATGGTATATCATGAGCCATCCATCATCTAGCAAAATAGGGGTTGGACCAGCACCAATTTTAGTACATTGCCAAGCACTATCTTCAAAAGGTGTAGCTTTCATAACACAACGATGTTCGCCCCAATACTTCATGTCTGGACTATAACTAATGTAAATATCACCAAAAGGTGTATGCCCATTATCACTTGGGCGACTTAACATGGCATATTTACCATTAATTTTTTTTGGAAATAATACACCATTTCTATTGAAAGGCAAAAAAGCATTTTCGCATTGAAAAAATTCTTTAAAATCAAAAGTATAGCCAATGCCGATTGTTGGTCCATGATAACCATTACACCAGGTAATCCAATATCTATCTTCTATAAAAACAACACGCGGATCGTATTTATAATCAGATTTTATCATTTCTGTATTTCCTGCTTTCATTACAATTGGTTCATGATTGATGTTCCAATCGATCCCGTTTATACTAAAACCAGCAAAAATATTCATTTGTATTGCTTTGTTATCGCAACGAAAAACACCAGCAAATCCATCTTTAAAAGGTGCCACAGCACTATTAAAAATACTATTTGAAGATGGTATAGCATACCTATCAATTATAGGATTTTCGGAATATCTCCAAACAGTATCTGTACAATCTTTGGGTCTATCTTGCCAGGGAATATTTTTCATTTTTATCAATTTTAATTTGGAAGTTTACGCATTCTATCTAGCCATGTTTTCTTGAGAATGAAACTTGTAATAACAAATATAATAAGTGTAACTCCTGTTTTAGAATAATCTCTAAAGATTAAATAAATTGGTAATAAGATCATAGATGATTGCCAAATAATACCAATTACTACGTTAAACATATCTAACCAGAAATCATTGTTTTTTGTAAAATTCACATCCTCTTTTTTCAATTCGTTATAAACCGGATTCCACCATCCCCAAGGTTTTACGTTTTTATAAAACGATTTTAAGGTAGTCATATCTGTTGGTTTTGTAAAATACGTTCCTAAAAAAGAGCCTAATAATGAAATTCCAAAAATGACTGGAAACAAATAAATTGCCGGAATATTAGCGTAGGCTAAAAATAGTGAATCATCAGGCAAATTCCCTTTGTATTGTCCTAAAAAATATTGAAAAGAAGCTATTATCAATCCTGCAAACATTCCCCAAAAATATCCCCAACCATTAAAACGCCACCAAATCCATTTTAAAAAATTAGCCGCAACATAACCACCAAATAATGCACTGGTTATCCATAAAGTTAATGAGTTGATAGAATCTGCAAAAAAGCCCATAAAAACACCCAAAGCAACTACAGCAAAAGAGGCTATATAACTTGCTTTAATATAGTGCTTTGCAGCTGCTTTTGGTTTAAAATATTTTTTATAAATATCATTTACTATATATGCAGGCCCTGCATTTACAAAGGCAGAAAAAGTTGACATAAAGGCTGCTAATAAACCAGCTAATAACAATCCTTTTATACCTACAGGAATATGAAAATTAATTACTTTAGGTAATATTAATTCAATTTCTTCACCTGTTAAAACTCCGTTAGACGCATATAGCGGAGCTAGAGTTACAATTGCTATAACCACTATACCTGCAATTAATAAATACCGTGGAATAAATAAAATTAAATTAGTAAAACCACTCATATAAGCAGCTTCTTTTACAGTTTTGGTTGATAAGATTCGTTGAAAATCAAAACTTGGAACTGGTCCTGCAATACTTGCAAAAAAACCTTTAAATAAAGTCATCCCAATAAAAGCACCAAACATTTTATACCCTTCAGTATCAATTAAATCGTTAAATTTTTTAAAATCACCTGTCCAATTACCTTCTAGTTCCCATCCAAAAAATACATTTCTCCATTCTTCACTAATAATACTATTAATCTCTACATCGCTAATAATAAAGAATGTATAAGTTGCAACAATAATTCCTGCAATAACCATAATGCCATATTGTAAAACTTCGGTAGCTACAACTGAGAACATCCCACCTTTAATAGTATAGATTGTTGTTAGTATGATTAAAATAAGTGCATAACTTTGTGCTGATGTAAATAATACACTCTCGCCCATTGCTAATGATATATCCCAAGGTAAAATGATGGTCATAAATTTACCAACGCCTTCAAAAAAGTAAGCAATAAATCCTATAGCAGAAACGATTGCAAAAACAGCAACTATAATATGTGATGCTCTTCCTGCTTTACCGTCACCAAAACGTGTTAATATCCATTCAGAGCCTGTCATTATATTAGAACGACGAATCCAAACAGCTAAAAACATCATGACAAAAATTTGATTCCAGATGGGCCATAGCCACATGAATAGAAAACTTTTGGCTCCGTATAAAAACAAAATACCGACCATCCAAGCAGTTCCAGAAACATCAAACATACCAGAACCATTACTCAACCCTAAGTAATACCATTTGATATTGTTACCTCCTAAAAAATATGATTTTAAGCCTTTTGATGCTTTTTTTGACACATAGATCCCTACAAAAAGGGTGATTAATATGTACAGTATAATAATTGATAGATCAATTGTATTCATGTTTCTTCCCTTACTTTATAACTCCCCAGTTTTTATTTGGTGTATTTCCCATTACAAAATGAAGTGTTCCTCCTTGTAATATCTCTTTGTGCGAAATACTTGTTCTATTAAATTCTTTTCCATTAAGTGTTGCCGATTGAATATAAATATTATCATCAGAAGCATTATCAGCAATAATGATGAAGTCTTTATTCTCTGAAATTTTAATTGTTGATTTTTCAAAAATTGGACTCCCAATTTGATAATCCCCTGAAGCTGGATTATATGGATATAATCCCATTGCACTAAATACATACCACGCAGACATTTGCCCACAATCTTCATTTCCACTCAATCCTTCAGGTGTTGTATCGTATTGTGTTTTTAAGATTCCTCTTACCCAATATTGAGTTCTCCATGGTTGATTAGCAAAATTGAACATATAGGCAATATGATGACTTGGCTCATTTCCATGAGCATATTGCCCAATTAAGCCTGATATATCAACCGAAATATTTTCACCAGTTATTTCTGATGATTCTGAAAATAACTGCTCTAATTTATTCGTGAATTTTTCATTCCCTCCATGAAGTTCTATTAGATTCTTAGTATCGTGCAAAACAAACCAACTGTGCTGCCACGCATTCCCTTCGGTGTAATCGGCATGTACTCGGTGAGCAGAATATTTTGGGTCAAAAGGTTCGTGCCAAGTTTTCCCGTCTACTGATTTGCCTCTCATAAAACCGGTTTCTTTATCAAATAAGAATTGATACGCTTTTGATCGGTTTATAAAATAATTATAATCTTCTTCTTTCCCTAAGTCTTTGGCAACTTGCGCTATACACCAATCATTATATGCATATTCAAGTGTAATAGTTACTGATTCATCTAATAAATTATACGGAATAAATCTATATTTTTTATATATAGACAAGCCTCTTTCATCTTGCATCATAGTATTTTTCATTGCATCATAAGCTTTGTTAATATCAAAACCCCTAATACCTTTTAAATATGCTTCGGCAATTACTGAAACTGAATGATAACCAGTCATTGTATTGGTTTCATTTGCATATAATGTCCAAACTGGTAATATTTTTTTAGTTTCATAATACAATAGCATCGAATTGATAATATCAGAAACTTTATCTGGTTGTATTAAGTTTAAAAGAGGGTGTTCTGCTCTAAAAGTATCCCAAAGTGATAAGGTTGAATAGGCAGTAAAATTAGTTGCTGTAACAATGCTATCATTTTCTTTTCTTAATTGTCCATTAACATCGCTATATGTAACAGGTGCTATTTGTGTATGATACAGAGCTGTATAAAAAATTGTTTTAAGTGTATCATTGGGGGTTTCTACAATGATTTTTGAAATGGTATTATCCCATTCTTTTTGAGCCTCATTTTTAACTTTATCAAAATCAAAATGGCTATTGCCAGATTTTAAATTTTCAAAGGCATTTTTAACACTTACTGATGATAAACTTACTTTTACTTGGATTTTATCTTTGTTTAAATCGTTAAAAAAAATTTGTGCAGAAGTTTTTACACCTGTAACATCTCCATCTTTAACATATTGATTATCAGAAACAAAATTATATTCTTTAATTGACTTTGAAAACTTTGCAACAAAAAATACTTTTTGATTTTTTGCCCACCCTTTTGTATATCTATATCCTGAAATAGTAAATTTATCTTCAATTTTTATATGTGTTTGTAGCGTTTTATCCCAATTAATAGCAAAACCTAAGTCTATAATAACAGATTGTAAGTCGTTCTTTTTATAAGTATATTGATGATATGCAGTTCTTAAATCGGATGTTAATTCTGCTTTAATATTATGGTCTTTTAAGAAAACACTATAATATCCTGCTTTTGAGATTTCATCATCGTGAGAATAAGATGATTTGTACGGAACATCATCTCTTGTTTTTACAGGTATTGATAAATCAATCTTTCTATTTATGGGCATAAAACGAATATCGTTTAGATCCCCAATACCTGTTCCGCTTAAATGTAGATGGCTAAAACCTATAGTAATAGAATCTGTGTAATGATATCCTGAACACCAATCCCATTTTGAAATCCCACCGTCTGGACTTACTTGCAACATCCCGTATGGAACAGTTGCTCCAGGGTAAGTATGACCATGACCACCTGTACCAATAAAAGGGTTAATATAGTTAGATAGTGGAGGTTTAATCTCTTTTTCAACTTTCTTATTCCTATTACAAGAATAGAATAAAAGGACTATCATAAAAAGGGAAAGAAAATGTTTTTTTTCCATCTAAATATCTGTAATTTCTAAATTATATTTTAACTTGCTCCATAAACTATATGTAATATATTGTCTTTTTTTTCTATTATAAAAATAAATTAGACGTACAACCTATTAATTAAGGTAAACATCGTTAAAACCTTTAAGATGTCATTAAATGATGAAAAATTGAATATTTATATTAAAGAGCCTAATAAGATAACTCTTAAATACCATATTGTTTTTTGGAGTATCTATTTTTTACTAAATCCATTTCGATGGGGGCGGTATTTTGATGATTTCCTTTATTCATTAGAAACAAATGTTTTAGGCTTTCCTATTCACATGGTTCTTTGTTATTTGAATATCTTTTTTTTAATGCCCAAATTATTGTATCAACGAAAATACTTACATTATATATTCTTCCTATTACTATCAATATTCATAATGGTTTTAGTAAAATTTAACCTAACTTATTATTTGGTAAGCACCAATGTTTGGCCTGAGGGACCTCAGATAATTAACAGCTTTACAATGGATTACGCCATTGATATGATGATTGGAGAACTATATGTTGTAGCTTTTGTTACAGCTATTAAAATAACCATAGATTGGATAATTGAACATAAGCGTTTAACTGATCTTGAAAAGGTTCAATTAGAAACAGAACTTTTATTTTTAAAAACACAGATTTCACCTCATTTCTTTTTTAACACATTAAATAATATCTATTCGTTAGCGCTTGAAAAATCTAATAAAACACCCCAAATAATTTTAAAGCTATCTGAATTAATGCGTTATCTATTGTATGAAACTAAAAGCAAACGTAAAAGCTTAGAGAAAGAAATATTATGTATTCATAATTATTTAGATTTGGAGCGATTGAGGTATGGTGATCAACTGGAAATTGACATGAGTATTTCGGGCAATATTAAAGACAAAAAAATTGCCCCAGTTTTATTATTATCATTTATTGAAAATGCATTTAAACATGGTGTTAACAAAAACATTGGGAAAGTTAAAATTGTTATAGATTTTAAAATTTTAGATGATTTTCTCTACTTTTGCATCTCAAATCCAATGCCTGCAATTACTAAATACAAACAAAATATCGATATTGATGGGGGAATAGGATTACAAAATGTTAAAAAACGATTAAGCCTAGGATATAAAAATGATGACTATGACTTAAGTATTGAAAATGATAATAACCGTTTTAAAGTAAACCTTAAAATTAAAGTATAATGAGTATTAAATGTTTGATTATTGATGATGAACCTTTAGCGATTAATGTGATTAAAAATTATTTGCAAAAAATTAATGATTTTGAATTAGTTGACACATTCAATAATGCTATAGATGGTCTAAATTATTTAAATCACAATACAGTAGATTTAATTTTTTTGGATATCAATATGCCTATATTGGATGGGTTAAATTTTATTAAGAGCTTAGAAAACAAACCCTTAATAATCATTACAAGTGCTCATGAAGAGTTTGCTGTTAAAACATATGAACTAGATGTTTTGGACTATTTGGTAAAACCAATACCATTGCCAAGATTTATAAAATCTTTAAACAAAGTTTATAAAAACTCAAACAAAATTAAATCACCTCAAATAAGCGGCAATGAAAGACCTT
>DAOUQH010000007.1 GCA_030625645.1 Flavobacteriia bacterium
AATGATTCAATTAAAGAAATTGTTTTAGAAAATCTCCCTACAGATACTCTAAAACAAAGATTGGCACATTTAAACAGCAAAACACCTTTTAATGTTGAATATAATACTTCATTAGAAAGAATTATTAAACATTATTTAAAAAATCGTCAGCAAAGTCTTACTAACTTGATGGGGAAAGCTGAATATTATTTTCCACTATTTGAAGAGCATTTAGACAAGTATGATATGCCAATTGAAATTAAATATCTTGCTATAGTTGAGTCTGCTTTAAAACCAAATGCAAAATCAAGAGTTGGAGCAAAAGGACTTTGGCAATTTATGTACACCACCGGAAAAATGTATGATCTTAAAGTTAGTTCGTATGTAGATGAACGTTGTGACCCTGTAAAATCTACCGAAGCTGCCTGCCAGTATCTTACAAGATTATATGATATTTTTGATGATTGGGATTTAGCTTTAGCAGCTTATAATTCAGGCCCTGGAAATGTTTCAAAAGCAATAAGAAGATCCGGAGGAAAAAGGAATTATTGGAATATACGCCAGTTTTTACCCCGTGAAACTGCTGGATATTTACCTGCTTTTTATGCCACCTATTATATTTTTGAATATGCCAATCAACACAATCTACATCCAAAAAATGAATTAACACATATTTTTGAAACAGATACTATTTCGTTAAAACAACAGCTAACATTTGATCAAATTAATCGAGTTTTACAAATGGATGATGAATTATTAGAATTTTTAAATCCACAGTATAAATTAAATATCATCCCAAAGGTAAAAGATAGAAATTACACATTACGTTTACCAAAATATATGGTTGGAACATTTGTAGCAAATGAAGATTTAATCTATGCTTATGCTATAGCAGATGATGCAAAACGCGAAAAACCACTTCCAAAATATTCTGAATCAAATGACAAAATAAGATACAGAGTTAGAAGTGGTGATTATTTGGGTAAAATTGCGAAAAAATATGGGGTTTCGGTAAGTAGTATTAAAAGATGGAATGGTTTAAGAAGTAATAGTTTAAAAATTGGTCAAAGATTAACCATTTATCCTAAAAGATCCTTTGTTAGCACATCAAAAAAAGCAAATAAAACTCCTTCTAAAACACCAAGTAAAAAATCGAGTGTTAAAGGCAAATATGCAACCTATGTGGTTAAAAAAGGAGATTCATTATGGTTGATTTCTCAAAAATTTCCTAATGTTACTATCAATCAAATTAAAGATTGGAACAATATTTGGGGTAAGAAATATTTAAAACCCGGTACCGAGTTAAAAATATATTAGTTTAAACCATAAACCTCATCATAATGTTTAAAAGAATTCTGTTTTCTGCATTTGTTTTTCTTAGTTTAATATCTTGTTCAAAAAATGAAAAAATAACCTTAGTTGATTCAACAGGTCGAATTAATCATTTACTCATTGTAATAAACAATAAAGAATGGCAAGGCGAAGTTGGTGATGCTTTAAGAAATATTATTGCCGAACCATTAGTAGGTTTACCTCAAGAAGAAGCGCAATTTTCTGTAAATCAAGTTACACCAAATGCTTTTACTAGTCTCTTTAAACCTTCAAGGAATATACTTTTTGTAGGGTTTGGCGAGAAAAAGAACTTTTATACAAATAAAGATGCCTATGCCTCACCTCAAATTACTTTAACAATTCTAGGAAAAGACAAAGAAGAGTTGATAAACAATATAAATGAGCATAAAGAAGAAATAATAAGTACTTTTAAAGTAAGAGATTTGGCTCTTTATCAAAAGAAAATTACAGCCAAAACATATAAACCTGAGAATTTATCAACTTTTAAAAATTTAGGTTTTTCATTAAAAATCCCAATGACTTATTCAAAAGTAGAAGATACTGGTGATTTTTTATGGTACCGATATAGATTTACCAAGGGACAATTGAATATTCTAGCTTATACGGTTCCTAACAATTTTGATACAGAGTTTAATATTGATAATATAATTAAAATAAGAGACTCTATTGGCATGAAACATGTGCCTGGTCAAGTAGATAATTCTTTTATGATTACTGAGCCTCAGTATAAACCAATAACCAAAAAAGTAACCTTAGATGGTATGGATGCTTTTGAAACTCGCGGACTTTGGATAGTGAAAAATGATTATATGGGTGGTCCATTTGTTAACTATTCAATTAATGATAAAGCTAATAATAGAACAATAATTATCGAAGGTTTTAGCTATTCACCTGCAACAAAAAAGCGTGACTTTGTGTTTGAAATGGAAGCAATTTTAAGAACTTTTAGGGTGAATTAATTATAATTCATTTAAGTCTTCAGCACTAATCCAACCAATATTACCATCTATAATTTTAATCTTTTTCCAGTTTCCAAGAGTTTCTAAAACTTGCACTTTAGTTCCTTCATGTAACTCAAAGTTGATTTCACTTGTTTGAGTAGGAGCACTTTTCACATTGGTTTGTGTAGCATAAATAATTGCATAATTTTCTTTAATCATCAATCTTTTATTTTGAAAAGCAAAAGCTACACTTACAAAAACTAAAATTGCACTAATGATTGAAGTGATAAAATAAATACGCTTTTTAGAAGTACTATATGAAAAGTGATATAATAAAAATAGAATAGAAAATAAAAATGCAAAACTTGTTGCCATAATTGCCCAGGTATCATAAGAAAACTTTAATACAATGTTTTCTCTATACTTTTGTCCGAGGCTTTTTGGAAGTGGCTCAATATGGTCTATTGTCATACGGTTTGCATAATCTAGATTAAACAAAATATCCTTATCATTTGGCTGTAAAGCCAATGCTTTTTCATAATAATAAATAGATGGAGCTACTTGATTGGTCTTAAAAAAAGCATTAGCCATATTATAATAAACCTCAACAGATTCAATATCATTTTTCTCAATCTGATTATATAATTCTAAAGCCTGAGAATATTTATCACTCTGATACAATTTATTCGCTTTTATAAACAAACTATCTGTATTCTGTGCAGTAACAAACAGACTTAAATTTAATAATATGTATAAAAGTATATATTTCATAATTTTTATTGATTCCCACCTGTATCAACTGATGGTTAAAGTTGTTTATCTAATCTAGCTATTGAATGTTTTGCTTTTTCAAAATCTTGCTTCATTATTAAATTAGTTGATGGCGCATATCTGGCAAAATTACAATTATCTAAAATGCTAATAAACTCCTTATTCACTTCTTCATTTACATTTTTGTCTTGCAGAATTTCAGAAATTTTATCCATACTTATATCACTGGTTTCTACCTGTAATTTTGCTTTTAAATAATTGTGTAAAGCTCTTTCTAAAGACTCATAAAATGCCTCTTTTTTACCTAATTGTTTTTTTGCATCCGATAAATATTTCTTTGCCAGTCTATCTGCTTTTCTTCGTTTATTTCCTATAATATCGCTATCTCTTTCTTGTTTTTTATTTCCAATATATATTCCTAAAGGGATTGATAGTAAAGGTAATAACAATAATAAATAATATAAGTTTGAACCAAAAAAGTCATTATCCTTTTTCTCTTTTATAAAATCTGCTTTGGTTTTAATAAATCTAATGTCGTTTTCTAAACTTACCACATGCTGTTTTGCAAAAGTATTTTGATCTGTACCTGTACCTGCAACAACTTGCTTTTCCCCTTCGGGAACATTGATGAAAATTGGATTAGAAACAATTGTATGATATTGTTCATCTTTTGGATTAAAGTAAGAAAATGAAATTTCAGGAATTTTAAATTTTCCTTTAAACTGAGGAACAATAGCATATTGATCATAAATCTCCCCTTGCATACCCGATAATTTGGTTCTAATATTTTCTTTATGTTCAGGATCATAAACTTCTAATCCCTGAGGTGCAATAATCTTTGGCAATTCAATCAATTTTAAATTTCCTTTCCCTGTAATTTTCACTTTTATATTTGCAGATTCATTTGCTTTTAAAAGATTTTTACTTGTATTTACATCAAATTGGAAATTACCTACTGCTCCTTTAAAATTTAATGGTTTATTCTCTTCTGGTAAAGGTTTAACATTTATCACCTTTTTACCTGTTGTAATTGTAAAATTAATATCCTGAAGCATCATATTACCAAAAAAATCTCTTCTGTCCATAGGAACTCCAGCTGTAACTTCACTCTCTAAAGGTTCAATAATAATTTTACCTGCTTTATTTGGAACAAGAACTGCTTTTTTAACAATAACATAGCGATAAGGTTCACCTTTATATGTTCCATTTTTCACATCCCAACTTTTTACTCCAATATTCTGACTCCAAAAACCTGTAAACGACGGACTTGATGTTTCTCTAAAATTATTGACATTTATTTTGTTAACATACATCTTGTAAATTATCGAAATACTTTCTCCTACATAAGGGTTTACATTAGAGACTTCGGCAATTAAATGCACATTTTGTGAAGCCAAATATCGTGGGTCATTTGGGTCTTTCGGAATTGCAACTGCACCCGTTACTCTTACTTTAAGTGTATTGGTTTTAATAATATCACCTTTATAAGTGATACTTGCCGAACCAATTGTAAATACACCTTTTACAGTTGGCTGAATAATATAAGTGTAAGTTAACTTAAATGATTTTTTACCATTTATATATGAAAAACTAGTAGATTGACTTGGACCAGCAAGCACTTTAAAATTATTAAAACTTGGCGGTGTAAAGTCATCCCCACCTTGTTTATCGATAGAAAACTCAATTCGAGTGCGTTCATTTAATCCTAACTGGTTTTTGCTTACCACAGATTTGAATGTAACCTGTGCAAATACACCCGAAGTGATTAATAAAAATAATATGTTTAAATAATGTCTTTTCATTCTAATTTATCCAAAAAATCTAATTTTAAATTAAATTTGAATATCATTTATCTTATTTATAATCTCTTTTTAAACTACCAATCTTTTTCCTGCTTAACCTTTCTACCCCTTGCTTTTTTAGCATTTACTTTTTTCTGAGTTTTATTTTCTTCATTATTCATTGCTTCTAACAACTGCTCCATTTGTTGTTTAGATAACTCATTTGGTTTTGGCTTTGGTTTTTGTTTTTCTTCCTTATCCTGGTTTTTACCCTGATCTTTATCGTTCTTCTTATCTTGTTCGTCTTTATTCTGATCTTGGTTTTGATCTTTATCTTTATCCTTTTCGTTTTTATCCTGCTTATTATCTTTATTTTGATCGTTTTTGTCTTTCTGATCTTTATTATCCTTGTCTTTATCTTTATCTTTTTTATCGTCTTGATCTTGTTCTTGCTCTAGCATCTTTTTTGCTAAAGCTAAATTGTATCTAGTCTCCTCATCAGTAGGATTATTTCTAAGTGAATTTTTATAAGCTTTTACAGCATCTGGATATTTTTTTTCTAACATCAATGCATTTCCTAAATTATGGAAAGCTTCTGCTTTTTCTAGTGGTTCCTTAAAAATTTTTGCTGCAACTTCATAATTAACAATCGATTCTTTAAATCTATTCTGTTCATAAATTGCATTTCCTAAATTATAGTTTGCTCTTGCATAAGTCGGATTTGTCTCTAATGTTTTTTTATACTGTACTTCGGCATCAACAAATTTTTGTTTATTATAAAGGTCATTTCCTTCTCTAAGAATTTTCTTTTCCTCTACAGTAGGCAGTACAATTTTATCCTCTTGTTTTTTCTGACCGAGCAAAACAAAAGGAAATAATAAAAATATGTATAAAAACTTTTTCATCATTAATCTTTATTCTCATTAAACAAATTCAGTTTTTGAACCCATTTTGTTTTCTTATTAAATAAAAATACATCCAAAATTAAAAACAATAAACCTATACCGATAAACCATTGAAATTGATCTTTATAATCAGAAAATTGTTTTGTTTCAAATTCTTTCTTTTCCGCTTTTATTAATAGCGTTTCTACAAAATCAACCGTTTTTGCAGTATTATTTCCATTTATATATTTACCATCGCCCTTATTTGCGATTTCTTTTAAAGTTTCTTCATGTAATTGTGTAATAACAATTTCTCCCTTTCTATCTTTTTTATTGCCTAAAAATTTATCATTTCTTTTCATTGGTATAGGTGCACCTCTCTCGGTTCCAATTCCAATTGTATATGTTTTAATTCCTGCATTTAAAGCTTCTTTAGCAATATCACTAGAGTTTTTTTTATGATCTTCTCCATCAGAAACTATAAATAAAAATCGATTGGTTTGTGATTCATCATCAAAAAATGTTTTTGATAATTGTAACGCTTCGTTTATTGCTGTTCCTTGTGAAGAAACCATATTAGGACTTGCATTTTGCAAGAACATTCTCGCAGCAGCATGATCGGTAGTGATTGGTAAAAGTGGATATGCATTACCGGCATAGATAATAATACCAACACGATCACCACCCAATTTATCAATCACTTTTGATATGATTTGCTTTGCTTTATCCAATCTATTTGGTGCTATATCTTCGGCTAACATGCTTTTTGAAACATCTAATGCAAACACAATATCAACCCCTTGTCTTTTTACCGTTTTCAATTGGGTTCCAACTTTTGGATTCATCAAACCTAAAATTAAAAATGACAAACTCAAAACAATTATCAATAGCTTTAGAAAAGGTTTAAATTTTGAACTCTCCGGACTTAATTTTTTTAGTAAAGCTAGATCTGTAAATCCTTTTTGTTTTTTCCTTTTCCAAAAAACATATAGTATATACATCACGATTAGTATCGCAACAAATACAAAGTAAATTATATATTTTGGTTCTTCTATTTGATACATTAATATCTATCTGTTTTAGTGTGTAATTGTTTAACTGTTTATATTAGAAATTTGTACCTTTCTTAAAGCATTCAACATATTCGTTATTTTATATATATCTTTTCTTAAATCTAAATATTCATTATTTGAAATATAATTCAATTCCATAGATAATATTATTTGATTTAAAACTTCCATTGTTGATGTGTATGCTATTGTAGTGAAATGAGCCTTATCCTTAGCTGTCATTCTAGATGTTCCTTCAGCTAAATTAGATGAAATTGAGACTGAAGCTCTTCGTAATTGACTAACTAAACCAAATTTTTCTTCATCAGGAAATTTTTTAGTTATTATATATACGGATTTTGCTAAATTAACAGCTTCTTTCCATACTACTAATTTCTCAAATGAAAATAAATACATCACATTTAAATTTTTACACAATTAAACATTTCAACAAATAAACAATTCCACAACTATTTACACAAAACTTCTAAAAACTGTATATCTCAACAGCATTTCAATAAAAATCAAGAAACCTGCAAATAGCACAAAAGGTCTAAACTTCTCATCATAATTATAATACTTAAGCTCCTCTATTTTGGTTTTTTCTAGTTTATTGATTTCATCATAAATTGATTCCAATTTTTTATTATTAGTTGCTCTAAAATATTTTCCATCGGTTTCTTTGGCAATAAATTTTAATAATTTTTCATCAATTTCAACCGGAGCATTTCTAAAAATTAATTTTCCACTTGCATCCTTTGCTACAGGGAAAAGTGCGGTACCATTAGTTCCTAATCCTATTGTATAAACTTTAATTTCTAAATCTTTTGCCAATTCAGTAGCCGTTTTTGGATCTACAAATCCGGTATTATTAACTCCATCGGTTAATAAAATTATCACTTTACTTTTGGCCTTGCTATCTTTTAATCTATTTACAGCTGATCCCAATCCCATTCCAATGGCAGTACCATCATTAATTTCACCCCAACGAATTTCTCTAATAGTGTTCAATACTATTCGCTTATCACTCGTAATTGGTGTTTTGGTAAAGCTTTCACCTGCATAAACTACAATTCCTATTCTATCATTAGGTCGTTGTTTTACAAATTTTGACGCAACAGCTTTTAAAGCTTCCAACCTATTGGGTTTTAGGTCTTTTGCCAGCATACTTGCCGAAACATCAATTGCCATAACAATATCAATACCTCTGGTAGTTTTGGTCTTTTTACTTACTTCTACATTTCTTGGCCTTGCCAAAGCAATAATTAAAGATGATATCGCTAAAAGACGTAATAAATATAATAAGGGTTTTAATTTTGCTAATAAATTTGGTTGAGTAAATCCTTTTGTTCCTGAAATAGATAATGTAGCACTTTCTTTTTTTCTTGTAAAGAAATACCAAGCAGCTATAATTGGCAAGAATAAAAATAGCCAAAGAAATTCCGGATTTAAAAATTCTAAATTACTTACCATCACTTTCTGCTTTTTTTACATGATCATTTTCATCTTGAACTTTTTCTTCAGGATGTAAATCATTAACTATAAACTCTGCACTTTTACGATGCATATCAATTTCATTCAATAAAGGTTTTGATTTAGCAAATTTTACAAGATCAGCTTCTTGTAATAACTCTTGTAATTTAAGAATTGTCTCTTTTGGAATACCTAATTTACTGCTACTGTTAAAATCTGTAATTGTTTCAATCAACTCATCAGTTGTAGATTCTAATGCAGGAATATTGTGCTCTTTTTCTATAAAAGCTCTTACAATATCTGATAGTTCTACATAATATTTTTTTATTCTATTTTGCTGAATTAATTGTTTTTCATCTAGTTCTTTTAACCTTTGTTTTGCCAGATCATAAGGTGGAATTCTAGCAATTATTTCTTCTTCGGTTGGTTTTTTTCTTAAAAGGAAATATAATATTATTGCCAACGCAATTAATACGGCTAGTAAAATCAGTAAATACAATTTAAAATCCTCAAAAGTATAAGGCTCTTTTTGAATACTTTTTATTGGATACATTTTTTGCTTGGTAGTATCTACTGCAACATTTGCAACATCAATAAAAATTGAATCACTTAAAAATTGTTTTTTATTAATTAAAACCGATTGTCTTGGCAACATGTATCTTCCACTATCCCAAGCAGTTAGAGTGTATTTTCTAAAAATGATATTTTTAATTGAATCAACTTTTGTTGCACTTACAACTTCAATTTTCTTTAAACTATCCAAATTTAATTTAGGGAAAAATACCTCATCAACTCCCTCTTTTTCAATAGATAATTCGTATTGAATTTGCTCTCCAATTCTAATTTTTGTAGTATCTACTTTTACCAATACTTGTGCATTTGCACTAAAACTAAAAGATAAAAACAAGAAAATCACAACAAGAAATTTGCTGCGTAAATTGGATTTATTCTTTAATAAATATTGGTAAATAAGCTTTTGCATTTTTTAATTTCTTCTTTTAAAATAGCTTAATAATTTTTTTACATAACTCTCATCTACTCTAGAGCTAATTGTTCCTGCTCCACTTTTGCTAAAAGTATTTTTATAATAATCTACATGTTGCAAATAGTTTTCCCTGTATTTTAATTGTACATTTTTAGAGTTGGTATTAACCAAAGTAACATTACCTGTTTCAGAATCCTGCATTGAAACCATCCCTAATTTTGGCATCTCGGCTTCGTATTTATCAAATATTCTAATTCCAGTTACATCGTGCTTTTTTGCAACAATTTTTAGTGGATTATCATAATCCTCATCCATAAAATCAGAGAGAATAAATACAATTGCCTTCTTTTTCATTACGTTTGAAAAATATCTGAGAGCATGCGAAATATCGGTTTTTTTACTATTTGGGTGAAACTCAATCAATTCTCTAATAATACGTAAAACATGTGTTTTCCCTTTTTTTGGCGGAATAAAAAGTTCAATTTCATCAGAAAAAAGAAGCAAACCAACTTTATCATTATTTTGTATTGCCGAAAATGCTAAAGTTGCACTAATTTCAGTAATAATATCTCTTTTAAAACTACCCGTTGTACCAAAATACTCTGATGCACTTACATCAACCATCAACATCATGGTAAGCTCACGTTCTTCTTCAAATACTTTTACATAAGGTTCGTTATAGCGAGCAGTAACATTCCAGTCTATTGAGCGAATATCATCTCCAAACTGATACTGGCGTACTTCAGAAAAAGTCATACCCCTCCCCTTAAACGAACTGTGATATTCGCCCGAGAAAATATGATCAGACAAACGACGTGTCTTAATCTCAATTTTTCTAACTTTTTTGAGTAATTCTTTAGTATCCATTTTCAAGTAAAAAGAATAAAGTAAAAAGGACAAAGTAATTTATTGTGAAATTGGCTTCACTCTTAACTTTCTGCTTTTAACTTCTTCCTTATTTTAAGGTACTTCTATTTCGTTTACAATTTTATTGATAATATCTTCTGAAGTGATATTTTCGGCTTCAGCCTCGTAAGTTATTCCTATTCTATGACGTAAAACATCATGAACAATAGCTCGTACATCCTCAGGAATTACATAACCACGACGTTTGATAAAAGCATAACATTTTGATGCCATTGCCAAATTGATACTTCCCCTTGGTGAAGCACCAAAACTTATTAATTGTTTTAAATCGGGTAAACGATATTCTTCCGGATAACGAGTAGCGAAAACAATATCTAAAATATATTTTTCGATCTTTTCATCCATATATACCTCCTTAACCGATTCACGAGCACTAATAATTTGTTCTATAGAAACCACAGGATTAATCTTTTCAAAAGATCCCTTAAGATTGTTTCGCATAATTATTTGCTCATCATTCATTTTCGGATAATCAATAACCGTTTTTAACATAAAACGATCTACTTGTGCTTCGGGTAAAGGATAAGTTCCTTCTTGCTCAATCGGATTTTGTGTTGCCATTACCAAAAACGGTTCTGGAAGTTTAAAAGTTTCATCTCCAATTGTTACCTGATGCTCCTGCATGGCTTCTAATAAAGCCGATTGTACTTTTGCTGGGGCGCGGTTTATCTCATCTGCCAAGACAAAGTTGGCGAAAATCGGACCTTTTTTTATCGAAAAATCATTCTCTTTTATATTATAGATCATAGTTCCTACAACATCGGCAGGAAGTAAATCAGGTGTAAATTGCACTCTGCTAAAAGAACCTTGAATTGCTTTTGACAAAGTGTTAATTGCTAAAGTTTTTGCCAAACCAGGCACACCTTCCAATAAAATATGACCATTCCCTAATAATCCAATCAACAACCTTTCTAACATTTGCTTTTGCCCAACAATTACTTTGTTCATTTCTAATTGTAGTAAATCTACAAAAGCACTTTCTTTTTCAATTTTTTCGTTGATAGCTCTTATATCAACATTTGAGTTATGTGTATCCATTTATATTTAAGTATATATTGAATTTGTTTTAAATCAACTTTGGCAACAAATCTAATGGTTAGATTACTTTTTTCTTGTTAAAAATTGGTTAAAAGTGTTGATAAACGTTTTGGTTTTGGCTTAATAAACTAAAAAAACCGAGATAAGCTCGGTTTTAGGTTATTTATATTTTAATAAAACTAATACTGTTCGCTTTCATTAGGGAAATCTTGCGTCTTTACATCATCAATATATTGCATAAATGCATTTGTCATGTCTTCGTATAAATTTAAGTAACGACGTAAAAATCTCGGACTAAACTCATGGGTCATTCCCAACATATCATGCATAACCAAAACCTGACCATCAACTCCATCACCTGCACCAATTCCAATCACAGGAATCGATAAACTTTCAGCTACTTCTTTGGCTAGTTTAGCAGGAACTTTTTCTAAAACAAGAGAAAAGCAGCCTAATTTTTCTAATAATTTCGCATCTTCCATTAACTTATTAGCTTCTTCTTCTTCTTTGGCTCGAACCGTATATGTTCCAAATTTATAGATAGATTGTGGTGTTAATCCTAAATGCCCCATTACAGGAATTCCGGCAGATAAAACCCTTGAAATTGATTCTGCTATTTCAGATCCACCTTCCATCTTTACAGAATGTCCTCCAGATTCTTTCATGATTCTAATTGCAGAAGAAAGTGCTTTTCTAGAATTACCCTGATAAGTTCCAAAAGGCAAATCTACCACTACCAAGCAACGAGTTGTAGCCTTTACAACTGAAGATGCATGATAAATCATTTGATCTAAAGTAATTGGTAAAGTTGTTGAATTACCAGCCATTACATTTGATGCAGAATCTCCAACCAAAATAATATCAATTCCGGCATGATCTACAATTTTTGCCATGGTATAATCATAAGCTGTAAGCATGGCAATTTTTTCACCTCTAGCTTTCATCTCAAAAACAGTATGAGTTGTAATTTTTTTGTAATCGTTTTTTGCAGCTGACATAATTTAATTTTTAGGAAAACAAAATTAAGGATTATTTTATAAAAACTTTAAAATTACATAAAGCAAATATTTTTCAAAAGAAAAAACGAGAAAAAACTAAGTTAAAAAAAGGCTCAATAACCCATCTTTAACATACTATTAACAAATTTAAGTTTAAACTAAAATACCTTTCAGCAGTCTAAAAAATAATCTAAAAAATTTGTCCTTTACAATGAAGTATTTTCTATTGCCAGTATTTTTAGTTCTATTTTCTGCATCAAATGTTTTGGCACAACAAAAAAGAAATCTTCCTTCGTATGAAATTACTGGAAAAATAATTGAAAAAAACACAAATCAACCATTAGAATTTACAACAATTATCTTTAAACCAATAAGAGGGAAACGTATTTTTGGAGGTTTAACAAATGAAAAAGGCGAATTTAGCATTGAAATTCCTAAAGGCATGTACAATATCAACATTGAATTTATATCCTTCAAAACCAAAACCTTAAAAAATCAAAAAATAACAAAAAATACAAACCTGGGAATTATCGCTTTAGAAGATGTTGCAGAGGCTTTAGATGAAGTAGAAATTATTGCCGAAAAAAGTACTGTTGAAATCAGACTCGATAAAAAAATATACAATGTTGGAAAAGACATGACAGTAAAAGGTGGTACTGCTAGTGATGTTTTAGACAATGTCCCTTCGGTTACTGTTGATGCTGAAGGAGTAGTAAGCTTACGTGGAAATGAAAATGTAAAGATCCTAATCAATGGTAAACCTAGTAGTATTGTTGGTTTAAATGATACTGAAGCATTAAAACAATTTCCTGCTGATGCTATACAAAAAGTAGAAGTAATTACCAGCCCATCTGCCCGTTATGATGCTGAAGGAACTGCAGGGATATTAAATATAATCCTTAGAAAAGGTAAAGCTCTAGGTTTTAATGGATCTGTATCTGTAAATGCAGGAGTTCCTACTACTACAGGTTTCTCAACTAACTTAAATTATCGAACAAAAAAGTATAATCTATTTAATAATACCGGTTTCAGTTATAGTGATGCCCCTGGAAATGCCGAATTCTATACTGAGTATTTTAACCCTAATATTCTAAATCCTTTTATTGAAGAGAATCGTGATTATAATAGAAAAAGAAAAAACTTTAATACAAATTTTGGTATTGAATATTATTTAAGTGAAACATCTTCTATTACTGGAAGTTTTCTTTACAGAAATTCGGATAGAAATACCTTAGTTGAAAATCTAACAAGTAAATTTGATAGTAATAATATAGAAACCGAATCTTATTATAGAAATAGTGATGGAGAAAGCAATTCAACAAATTGGCAATACGCTTTAAATTATGATAAAGAATTTAAAAAAGACGGACATAAATTAATCATAGATTTTCAATATCAGGATAATGATAGTGATAATTTAAATTATATTACTGAAGGAGGTGTTTTTAATAATCTTTCCGACAAACTCGATGAAAAAGAAATTACTTTTAACACCAATAAAAATTATTTATTTAAAGGAGATTATGTTCTGCCAATAGGAGAAAATCAACAGTTTGAAGCTGGATTTAGAAGTAATATTAAGGATCAAAGTACCGATTATTCTATTTGGTTAGAAAATGAAAATGGAGATTTTGATAAAGTGGAAGCAGTTTCAAATATCTTTAATTACGATGAAAAAATTCATGCAATTTATTCTCAATACGGAAATAAGTTTGGAAAAATCTCTGCCTTATTCGGTTTACGAATGGAATACACAAATATTGACATTGAAATTGAAGGAGAAGATCTTGATGCACATAAGAGTTATACAGATTTCTTTCCTACTGCAAATTTATCTTATGAAATAAATGAAAGAGAGAATATCACTTTAGGTTATAATCGAAGAATAAGACGGCCTAGATCAAGATTTATCAACCCCTTTCCTTCAAGAACCAGTGAAAGTAATATTTTTCAAGGTAATCCTTATATTGATCCCGCAATATCAAACGGAGTTGATCTAGGATATTATAAACGTTGGGAAAAAGTAATCTTAAATTCCTCTATTTATTATACATATACAACCGACGTTTTTCAATCTATTAGTGAAGATACTGGAGAAGTAACTGGTGACGGTATCCCAATCATTAGAAGAAGTCCAATAAATTTAAGCACAAATAATCGATATGGATACGAACTAACTTTAAACTATACACCAATCAAAAAATGGAGGATGAATGCTAGTTTTAATTTTTATAATTCAGTTACCGAAGGAGAGTATGAAGGAGTTGATTATGGCTATGAAAGTTTAGGGTGGTTTGCTAGGTTTAGTTCAAAAGTAGTTCTTCCTGCTGAAATTGATTGGCAAACAACGCTGTTTTATCGTGGCCCATTTGAAACTGCACAAAGTAAAAGAGAAGGTATGTTTATGGCAAATATGGCTTTTAGTAAAGATATTTTAAAAAATAACGGAACCATTTCATTAAATGTTAGTGATCTATTTAATACCCGAAAACACAATAGAGAAACTTCCACCGATGATTTTCATCAAGAAAGCGAATTCCAATGGCGCCAACGACAATTTCGTTTAGCATTTACATATAGATTTAAACAAAAGAAGAAACGTGAACGCCAACGTTTTGATGATGGTGGTGAAGATGAAATGATATAAATCTGACAGTTTGTATATAAAAGTAGCTGATTAAAAAAGCTCAAACTTTCCGTTTTATATTTATTTTATAAAAATGGCTTTAAATTAAATCACAAAACAGCTATTTTTTATATGCGTTATTGTAGCTAGTAGTTTTTTAATATTTGCTGAAATCAATATTTCCTGAATCGTCATAAAAAAAGTTCCAAATATCTTCTCTATTCAAAATTAAATTATTGTTGTTTTCATATTTAAACATTTGATATTTAGAATAATTATTTTGTGATAATGCTCTATAAAATGATTCTTCAAAAATTATTAAATTTTTTACTAGATTTGGAGAATTATCATAGTCTAAAAATACTTCTTTCGTATTGTTTACTAACTCATCTAAGTGTTTAACTACAGTTATGATACTATCAAGGTTATTATTGTTATCGTAATGAAAATCAGAAGTTTCGGTTAGGTCAAAATTTTTGTATTGTTTATTTTTAATTGATTGAATTAGAATATCTTTTGAGTTATAAATATAATCAGTTGCTTCAACAATATTATCATTTGTTCTATTATTTATTTTCTTGATCATTTGACTTTTATTATTTAAAGTAATGATTCTTTCATTAGGTGCTACACTATAATCTTCAGAATCAATTTTGCTAACAATTCTAATCTGGTTGTTTTCATATGATATTTCTTCATATAAAATATCTGTAAACACGTAACTATACCCCGATGAAGAACTGGCATGTAACAAACCTCCGGTTCTTTTTATTATATCATCACCTTTGTATTCAAATTTTACTAAATTGTCAGTATCTTGATTATTCATTACACTTGTTGGGTAATGCATATATCTATAGTAGTAACTGTCAATTCTTTCCACAGAAGTAGGATCATCATCATCATCATCGCTACAAGAATAAAAAGCAAATAATGTTAAGAGGGTAATAGTTAAATAGCTAATTTTTTTCATATTTATCTTTTGTCAAATTCTGACTAACGTTAAATTTTATTATTGATTATCAGCTAGTTATATATTTTTAAATTTATCCATTTTTTTACTCTTTTTTCTTGTCGCTAGCTCAAGAAATCAACAGGTTTTTCTTGTGTGGGAAATGCCTTACAACTCATATTATAAATTATTTTGTCCTTTTTTCTACTTCTTTTATCAATTTTGGAAATACCATAGGAGCGAAATCTCTTACTGGTTTATACAATATTGAACTTTCTGTTTTTTTACTTTCTACAAAAGGAATGGCTTTATTCAAATTATCAAAAATTATTAAAATAACACTCACAATTAATCCCACTTTTAACAAACCAAACATAGCTCCAAAAAATTTATTCACTATACCTAAAGCTATTGATTCGGCCAATTTTGTTAGAAGTTTACCAATAATAGAAATACCAATCAGCACTATAAAAAATGTTCCTGCAAAAGAAATAAGCTGTATAACTGAGGCATCCCAACTAACTCTACTTTTTAATATATTCGATAAAAAGTGAGAAAAGTTTAATGCAGCATATATTCCTAAAATCAATCCTGCAAAAGAAGCTATCTCAACGATAAATCCGTTTTTTAATCCTTTATACAGTCCAATACCTAAAATAATTAGCAAAATAATATCTATATAGTTCATTTTATAAATTTTTTAATATTCAAAAATACTTATTTCCTTATTAATATAAATTAAAATCTTTTTATTTATTCTAAAATTCATTTCTGCTAATACATTTGCATACGAATCTATTTGAAGACTGTGTTTTTTCTCTTTGCTTCCTGTTTTATAATCGATAATAATAATGCCATCACTATCAAAAACTAATCTATCCGGAATTAAAACATGGCCATCTTTATTAATTATCTCTCTCTCATTATAAACCTTTAAACCTTCTTTATAATAGTTACCTAATTCAGCATGATTAACCACTTTTTGTAATAATAAATTGATTTCTACACCCTCTTCAAAATTAAGAATACCACTTGTAACAAATTGATTTACAGATTTAGTAATATCACTTTTAACATATACTTTCTCCATAATTTTATGGATTACATTACCATATTCAATAGCTTCTCCCCTATCTGTATCCCACATTAAGGATGAATTTGTTACAATAGAAATTTTGTGATCTTGCCATGGTGTTGATATAAAATTCTCTTGATAAATACTCTGTTTTTCAGATTCTTTCTCCTCTGTTTTTGAAAGCTTATTTTCACCATATTCATAAACAAATTTATCATCAACCCATTTAAGTGTTTTTTGTAAAAAGTCTTTTAAATATTGAGAAAAGTATTTAATATCTTTACTTTTTGCCTCATTTTCGGTTATGATGTACAATTGCTCAACTGCACGAGTAAGCGCAACATAAAGTATATTAAAATTATCTAATTCTAAATGCTCTTCCTGCATTTGAAAAATTACTTTACCTTGTTCTCCACAATTTTTTATAGATGCAGAAGAATTTATATAAAAATCTTCAAAACCATGATTACCGTTATAATTACTAAGATCATACCATGATTTTGGTTTATTTGCATAAAAAATATTCATATCAAATGGATAAATCACTATTCTAAATTCCAATCCTTTTGATTTATGAACCGTTAAAATATTTACTGCATCTTTATTTTCTGAAACCGAAATACTTAGTTTATCTTTTTTAAGCTCCCAATATTCTAAAAACTCTCTTGTACTTTGAGATTTTTGTTGAGAGAACTGCAATATTTCATCTAAAAAATACTGTAGATAAGCATCGGCAGACTCCGTAAAATTAAAATCTCTTATTATTTGTTCGATACTTTCATACAAAGGCGTATAAGCAAAAGAGGTTGAATTATAAAAAATACCATATTCTTCCAATTGATTAAAAAATTGTTCGATATCAGCATCTATAAAATTTGCAATAAATTCGTGAATATTTTTATTGATATTTAGATGTTCGTGTAAAAAATATAACAAATTAAACTTTGCGTTTTTATCCTCATTTTCAATTAAAAAGTAAAGTAAATTGATAATAAAATCTACTTTTTTATCATTTGCCAACAACAAACTATCTGAGCTTGTTACCTGAATTCCTTTTTTAGTTAAATAATTTGCAACAGCAATACTCTCTTTGGTTTTTCTAACCAAAATACAAATTTCACTAAGGTTAATTTTTCCTTCTAAATTTCTAATTATTTTTTCAACCTTTTCAGAAATTACTTCATATCTATTTTCATCAGTAAGTTTTTCTTCTACAAAATCAATATTTACATAGCCTCCTGTTTTTTTATTAAATGCTTGATTATTTCCTGTTTTATAAAGATTTGTATGTGACTCTTTGATAAAAAGATTAGAAGCATGTGTAAAAAACTTATTATTAAAATCAATTATATTAGAAAAACTTCGATAATTTGTTTCTAAATTTTTTACTTGTTTTGGAATAAGAAAAGGGTTAATATCTCGAGATGAGCATACTTCAATATCTTTATTTTCTTCTGTCGAAAGACAAATAAACTGTTCTGGATTTCCACCCCGCCAACGGTATATTGACTGCTTTCCATCTCCAACTAGCAGCAAACCAGAATTCCCTTGAGATAGAGCATTTTCAATCAATGGAATCAAATTTTGCCACTGCATTACTGATGTGTCTTGCATCTCATCAATAAAATAATATTGGTATTTTTCACCTATTCTTTCATAAATATAAGCTGCAGGTTGTTCTTTTAGATGTTCGCTAATTATCTTGTTAAATTCGGCTATAAACTTTTTATTATTATTCTCTTTTAGTTCGTTTAACGATCTATTTAACTGATTTAAAACCGCTAATGGAGTTAGGGCTTTTATAAGTGAATTATTGAGTGAATGTGTTGAAAATAGTTCTTCAGATTCTTGATACAAATTCAAAAGTTCGGGCATTATTTTTTCGATAACTGAAATATCAACCGATAAACTTTTCTTAAGTAAAGTATTATTATCTATCCTTTCTTTTAACTTGCTTTGTTCAAAGAATTTAGCTTTATCTTCAACTAAATTTATAAAATGTTTAGGTAACATCGAATAAGCAAAATCATTTCTTTTAGCACTAGAACCATCAATAATTTCTAATCCTTTTTCTCCAATTTCTCGAAATTTTTTTTTGATTGTACTTTGTGAAATATTCAAATAATCTCTAAACTCTAAAAAATCTGGAATAGATTTATTTTGTAAACTATCCAAATGTCCAGCATCATTTTCATTTAAGAGAATTTTTGAAATTCCTTTTAAATCCTGTGTAATATCCCAGGATTTATCATCATCCGCTTGCTGTAATGCATAATCAATTAAAATTTTAGTAATATCTTTATTTATTCCAATTTTTGACATTACATTTTCTACTGCTTCATTGATCCAAAAATCGGTATCCATTTCAACCTCAAAATTCATAGACATTCCCAAATCAAAAGCAAATGTACGAATGAGTTTATGGGTAAAAGTATCGATCGTATTAATACTAAAAGCCGAATAGTTTTTTAAAATTGAATACAACGAATTTTTTGATCTTTTCTTTAAAACATCAATGGAGAGATTAGTTTCTTTTACAATATCACTAAAAATATCATTCTCATTATTTTTAGAAATATCACGTAGAGTATTTAGAACACGCTCTTTCATCTCACCTGCTGCCTTATTGGTAAAAGTTATTGCCAAAATACTTTGAAACTGAAAAGGGTTATCTGATTGCAAAAGGATCTTTAAATATTCTTTTACCAAAGTATAGGTTTTTCCGCTACCTGCGGATGCATTATACACTTGAAAAGAGCTTTGGTTTTGCACAGAAAATTCGTTTGAGTAAATGTAGTTAAAAAGTTTGAATTTTATACTTATAATCTAAAACACCCTCCAAATCTGTGCTACTAAAAAAGTAACTACAAACCCCATTATTAGCGGTAAAAGTGAGGCAATTACTGTCCATTTTACACTTTTGGTTTCTTTGTAAATTGTGTAAATAGTGGTGCTACATGGATTGTGTAATAAACTAAATAACATTACATTAACTGCCGTTAACAAGGTCCAACCTCCAGCTCTTAAAATTGTAGCTGTTTCGTTAACAGAATCTAATTCAAACATCACACCTGCACCTTCTCCTCCTGAAATTCCGGTAACCATAACTGTTAACATTAAGATAGTAGGAATTACTATTTCATTTGCAGGTATTGCAACGATATAAGCTAGTAAAATTACTCCGTTAAGCCCTAATATCAGACCAAAACCATCTAAAGAATTTATAATCCAAGCAGCAATACTTTCATCGCCAATATATATATTTGAAATCAACCAAATTATAGCACCTGCAGGTACAGCAAAAACCATGGCGCGCCATAGCACAATTAAAGTTCTATCGATTAATGAGGTATATATAGTTTTCCAAATTCTAGGCGGACGATAAGGTGGTAATTCCAAGTTAAAAGTAGAAACTTCTCCTTTTAATACTGTTTTTGTCAATAACCACGAACTTAAAAACATAAACCCAATTCCTAAAATAGCAATACTTATTACGGCACTTACCGAAGCAAATCCTGATAAAGATGAAGGCACAACTGCACCAATAAAAATGGTTGCTATTAAAATTTGCGTAGGCCATCTACCGTTACAAAGTGAAAAATTATTAGTAATTATAGCTATCAATCGTTCTCTCGGGCTATCGATAATACGAGTGGCAACTACGCCAGCAGCATTACAGCCAAACCCCATACTCATTGTTAAAGCCTGCTTTCCGTGAGCTCCTGTTTTTTTGAATAAATAATCCATATTAAAAGCTACTCGTGGTAGGTAACCAAAATCTTCGAGCATGGTAAACAATGGAAAAAATATCGCCATTGGAGGTAACATTACTGCAATAACCCAAGCAAGTGCTAAATAAACACCATCAATTAAAAATCCATCTAGCCACCATGGCATTCCGATACTTGCTGCAAAGGATTTTAAAATTGGATGTACATTATCCAATAACAACGTTGCTAACATAGAGGAAGGATAATTTGCTCCGATAATCGTAATCCAAAGTACCAAAGCCAAAACTAAAAACATAATGGGAAATCCCCAGATTTTACTAGTAACAATTTTATCGATCTTAGCATCTAAACGAAAACTTTTTTTGCTGTTTTCAGTTGAAACTGAAGCACTAGCAATTTTAGCAGCATCAGCATAGATACTTTCTGTAAGGTGATCGTGTAATTCATCACCAATTTGCCAACGTAATTCATTTGCAAATTCTACAATATTTTCTACTTTTTTACTCATTCTACTATCAATTCACCAGATTCTAAAGCTTTAATAATTCTCTCATCTCCTTGTAATAATCGTAAAGCAATCCATGATTTATTTGGTAATTTTGGAAATTGTTTTTCTAATTCTACAACTAAATTATTTGTAGCCTTTTTTATATTTTTAGGAATATTAATCACATGATGAGCTTTGCACTTAATAGAACCATTTGCTACCCCTTCAATTGTTTGAATTAACTCAGGAATTCCCCTATTATATCTCGCACTAGTAGCAACTACTGGAATTCCTAAATCACGTGATAGAGTTCTTTGGTCGATAGAAATATTATTTCGTTCAGCCTCATCCATCAAATTCAAACATAAAACTGCTTTATCTGTAATTTCTAGGATTTGTAAAACAAGGTTCAAATTCCGCTCTAAGCGAGAAGCGTCTACTACTACTACAGTCACATCCGGCTTACCAAACAAAATAAAATTTCGTGCAACCTCCTCATCATCAGATGTAGAAAGCAGAGAATACGTTCCTGGAAGATCAATCAATTTGTATTTTTTATCATTATAAGCATACGCCCCTTCTGCTCTAATAACCGTTTTCCCTGGCCAATTACCAGTATGCTGACGCAAACCAGTTAAAGAATTAAAAACCGTACTTTTTCCTGTGTTTGGGTTTCCTGCCAAAGCAATAACATAATCTACTTCCTCAACCTTAACACCCAATTTTTGCAAACCTTGCGCATTAAAATGACCGCAAGTATCACATGCGCTATACTTTTCCATTTTGGCTAGATTTTTTTATTAAAATATGAATTGCTTGTTCGTTACGCAAAGCAATTGTTGTCCCTTTTATGTGATATCCCCTAGGATTATTCATTGGTCCGGTAAGATCGAGACTTACTTTACTTCCTTTTACAAAGCCAAGATCTAACAATCTTCTTCTAGCTTCTCCTCTACTTTCTTTTGAAATACTTATTATTTCTCCTGTTTCATTCTCTTTTAAACTCGATAACCTCACAAGATCTTTATCAATCTCTTCCTCATTGTCTATTGTTAATACAGTAACATTTGCAGCAACAATCGGCGCTAGAATAAATTCTTCACCTTCTGCATAAAAAACTACTCTTTTCGAATTATTTTCAATTACCCTTATATACGAACCTATATGAATATTCTCTGCCAAAATTTGTCTATATATCACATCGGGTTCATCCTCAATATGAATAATTTTTCCAATATCATATCTTTTTAAAGAGGATAGTGTAACTCCTCCAAGTTCTACAATTTCGCCAGTTTGTGTAGGTATCGGGTCACCATGTGGATCAAACATCGGATTTCCTAATTCGGATGCTAAAATATTGGTTGCTTTCTCATCTAACTTATGCTCCATCAATTCGGCTCTATCATGCCATTCCTTTTTATCATAACCTGTTTTTTCTGCCAAATATTTTTCCCACAAACGATGAACTCTTATAATTTTTAAAGCATATTCTCTTCCTGAGGTATTTAATTTGATAGAATTGCCTTGAGTAGAAATTAAATCTTTAGCTTCCATCTCTTTAACTGCTTCTAGTATATTAGTATCTTTAGATTTTAATACTCCAGAAAGAAACTCTATACCAACTTCTTTATCAGATATTTCACAATGATAAAGCTGTTTTAAAATATCTTCAATTACTATCTTTTTATTTTGTTTAAGACTATTCTTTAATATCCAATAATACCCTTTTACCGGACGAAATAATATCAAAAATATTGCTAAAAAAACAAAAAATAGTATCAACATGATTATCGGATTATAGCTCATACTAAATTATTTTTACTAATAAGTTTTGTGCAACTTCAGATGAAATTGTAAACTCATAATTTTTTGTTTTTATCAATACTGAATTATCAAATAATTCAATATTTTTCACTTTAATTTTATCTCCTAAAGCTAATTTTTTATTATTCAAATACTTAAGAAAATCATCTGATGAATTTTTTAACCCTTCTAAAATTCCAAAATGACCAATTTCTAATTCTGACAGCATAAAAGTGTTGCTTTTTGCAATATTTCCTTCCTTATCGGGAATTGGATCTCCATGTGGATCAAATTTTGGTTTTCCCAAAAACTCATCTAACCTATCGATCAATTCATCCGACTTTACATGCTCTAATTGCTCGGCTGTTTCATGAACTTCATTCCATGCAAAACCCAATTTATCTACCATAAAACACTCCCATAATCGATGACTTCTTATCACTTTTTTTGCATTAAATTCTCCTAATTTTGTGAGTTTTACTCCTCGATATTTTTTATAATTAACTAATTTTTTATCAGATAATTTCTTTAACATATCGGTAACTGAAGAAGCTTTAGTTTTAGTTTTTTGAGCAATATCATTTGTACTTACTAATTTGTTTTCTTCAAATTGTAAGCTAAAAATTATTTTTAAGTAATTCTCTTCTGATTGAGAAAGCATGAATTATTATTTTTTTGCTAAAGTAAATATATTTTTAGATATATCTAAATTTTTATAAATATTCATCTAATAATAAGCAACTAAACTGTAGTTTTTGTATCATACTATTACCTGCTTATTCCTCCACTATGAAAAAAATTTACTTATATATATTATTTCTTGTTCTTTTTCCTAAAATACTTTTTTCACAAATTGATATTATTAGTGAACCCAGAAGTATTGAAATAAATGAAATTGAGCTTCCTGGAGTAGAAAAAATTATTCAGCAAAACATGGATAAGAATATTATACCAGGCGGTGTATTCCTAATTGCTCATAAAGGAGAAATTATTTTCTTTAAAAGTTTTGGAGAAAATGATAAGTTAAACAATAAACCTTATCAAAAAGATGATATTTTCAGAATTGCTTCTATGACCAAAGCTGTTACTGCTACTGCAATTATGCAACTTTATGAGCAAGGAAAATTAGACTTAGAAGATCCTGTTTATAAATATATTCCTGCCTTTGAAAAAACCAAAGTTCTTGATAAATTTAACAAAGAAGATTCCACTTATACTACTAAAAATACTATAATTCCTTTAACCATTCAACATTTATTAACACATACTTCTGGAATATATTATGGGCAATTTAACAAAGGAAAATTAAAAGCAATTTATCAAAAAAATGGCTTAAATAGACTTGGTCTTTCCAGTAAAAATCTTACTACCGAAGAAATGGTAAATAAAATTGCCGAAGTACCATTGGCATTTCAACCTGGTACACAATGGAAATATGGCTTGGGCTACGACGTTCTTGGTAGAGTTATTGAGGTAGTTTCAAAACAAGATTTGGTAGAGTATTTTCAAGAAAATATTTTTGAACCTCTAGAAATGAATGATACCTACTTTTATTTACCAAAAAACAAACAAGATCGTTTGGTGAAATTCCATACACCAAAAAATAAAAAACGTACTATTTTAAAATCGGATCCGATGGATTATCCAAAACTAGTGGATCATAAACATTATGCAGGTGGCGGTGGCTTATCTTCAACAACTCTCGACTATGCAAAATTTTGTTTGGCTTTCTTAAATCATGGAGAGTTAAATGGAAATAGAATCTTATCAAATAATTCTATTTTTTTGATGAGTAACAATCAAATACCAGATAGTATAAAAGAAAGTGGAAAAGGCTTTACAAAAATTAAAGGTTTGGGATTTGGGTTAGGTTTTGGAATTATCACGCAAGAGAGACCTAAGCTTTGGTCTTTTTCTGAAGGTACATATTTTTGGGGAGGTGCATTTAATACTAAATATTTTATCGATCCAGATAAAGAACTTCTTATTCTTGGAATGACACAAATTTACCCATTCAAACACAAAAAATTCTGGAATCAATTAAATAAGGAAATCTATAAATCAATTGACGAATTAAAAATAAAGAAGAATACAAAATATTAAAAATGTGTTGATATAAAATCTAAAGTTTAATAACCTCCATTAATTCCTTATTAAATTCATCAAAACTGATGTTTTCAATATCTAAATTAACAGCCTGAATAACAATCTCATCAACAAATTTAAGAGGAAAAGCCAAGCCAATGATTATTTTACGTAAAATAGAAACTTCGGCTGAACGTTTTTTATGATCTGCAAAAACCATTCTCAGTAAATCATAAAGTCTTTCAACACGCTCCTCGCAACTTAATTGTGCTCTAATGGGATAATAATCAGGATCTTTAAAAATTTCTTTAAATTTATCGTCGGTAATTTGATACTTTAGTGCTATAAACTTTAACAGCTCTATTTCTTCATCTGTTACCGTACCATCTGCTTTTGCAATTTTAACAATATTTGCAAAATGGCTGATATTTCTTTTTTGATCTCCGCTTAAATATAAATCAGCTATTGACATGATGAATGAATTTACTCAAATATACGAAATTTTTATGTTTTTTATCCTTTCAAATAGATTTGATTTTTTTCAATTATAACGATATAATTTAAAAACTATATTGGTTGATTTTATTTACTTTTGTAAAAAAATCACTTTTGAGCAAGCAAACTATTTTAAATATTTACAATAAATCGGAAAAAGTTAAACAGATTATACAACTTTTAGAGCTTGAAAATTCAAAAATTCAACTTTCTAGATTAATAGGGTCTTCTTTTTCATTTGTAACAACTTCTCTTTTTAAAAAATTAGAAAAACCTTTTCTAATCATTTGTGATGATAAAGAAGAAGCTGCATATTATTTGAATGATCTTGAACAACTTTTAGGTGATAAAAATATCCTTTTTTACCCTGGTTCTTACCGAAGACCCTATCAGATTGAAGAGACAGACAATGCCAATATTTTGCTTAGAGCTGAGGTTTTAAACCGAATCAATTCACAAAAAAAACCCGCAATAATTGTTAGTTATACCGATGCTTTATTTGAACAGGTAATAACAAAAAGCGAACTAAAAAGAAGCTCGCTAAATATAAAAGTAAACGAAAGTATTTCATTAGATTTTCTTAATGAAATACTGTTTGAATATAACTTTAATCGTGTTGATTTTGTAAGTGAACCTGGTGATTTTGCCGTTCGTGGCGGAATTATTGATGTGTTTTCTTTCTCACATGATCAGCCTTATAGAATAGAGTTTTTTGGAGAGGAAGTTGATAGCATAAGAACTTTTGATGTTGAAACGCAACTTTCTACCGAAAAGCTGAATAGAATCAACATTATGCCCAATGTTGAGAATAAAAAACTGCAAGAAAAACGAGAGAGTTTTATTAAATATATCTCTAAAAATACAGTGATTTTTATCAAAAACCACGATATACTTAAAAATCGTTTAGATAAACTATTTGCAAAAGCAGAAATTGCTTTTAAAGATATAAAAGGAGAAATAAAGCAAACCGAACCACAAGAATTATTTTGTGATGGAAACTTGATTAAAGAACAATTAAATGATTTTAATTTAATCTCTTTTGGAAATACAAAAGCTGAAGATTTTAAAAATATATTCGAATTTAACACAAAACCTCAACCTGCTTTCAATAAACAATTTGATTTACTAATTGAAAATCTGAATGAAAATACAGAGAACGAAATAACAAACTATTTATTTTGTGATAACGTCAAACAAGCGCAACGTTTTGAAGGGATTTTTAATGATGTAGAAGAAGAAATTAACTATAAAACAATTGTTCAACCTCTTTACCAGGGATTTTTAGATATTGAAAACAAAATCGCTTGTTATACAGATCATCAAATTTTTGATCGTTATCATAAATTTCATTTAAAATCTGGGTTTGCTAAAAAGCAATCTCTCAGTTTAAAAGAACTAACAAGTCTAGAAATTGGTGATTATGTTACACATATCGATCACGGAATTGGAAAATTTGGTGGCTTACAAAAAATTGATGTCGAAGGCAAAAAACAAGAAGCAATCAAACTAATTTATGGAGATAGAGATATATTATATATAAGTATTCACTCTTTACATAAAATTAGCAAGTACAGCGGAAAAGACGGTAAAACTCCTAAAGTATATAAACTTGGATCAGGTGCTTGGCAAAAAGTTAAACAAAAAACCAAAAAACGAGTTAAAGAAATTGCTTATGATTTAATTAAATTATACGCCAAACGTAAAATGCAAAAAGGATTTCAGTTTAATCCTGACAGTTATCTACAACACGAATTAGAGGCTAGTTTTATTTATGAAGATACACCAGATCAATTTTCATCTACTCAGGATGTTAAAAATGATATGGAAAATGAGCGACCAATGGATAGGTTGGTTTGTGGTGATGTTGGTTTTGGTAAAACAGAAGTTGCTATCCGTGCTGCTTTTAAAGCAATTGACAACGGAAAACAAGTTGCTATTTTGGTACCAACCACTATTTTGGCTTTTCAACATTTTAAAACTTTTAGCGAAAGATTAAAAGATTTTCCTGTAACGGTAGATTACTTAAATCGCTTTAGAACAACTAAGCAACGCAACGCCGTTATTGATGGATTAGCCGATGGAAGTTTAGATATTGTTATAGGAACGCACCAATTAGTAAATAAAAAA
Source organism: Flavobacteriia bacterium (assembly GCA_030625645.1). Classification (GTDB taxonomy): domain Bacteria; phylum Bacteroidota; class Bacteroidia; order Flavobacteriales; family Flavobacteriaceae; genus Namhaeicola. The sequence continues at coordinate 27,561 of DAOUQH010000007.1, forward strand.
GTACAGTTTAAAAACTTAGGATTACTCGTTATTGATGAGGAGCAAAAATTTGGTGTTGCAGTAAAAGATAAATTAAAAACTATAAAAGAGAATATCGATACACTTACGTTAACTGCTACACCTATTCCTCGAACTTTACAATTTTCATTGATGGCTGCACGTGATCTTTCGGTAATAAAAACTCCTCCTCCAAATCGTCATCCTATTGAGACAAATGTCATCCGCTTTAGCGAAGAAATTATTCGCGATGCCATTCAGTACGAAATTTCAAGAGGTGGACAGGTATTTTTTGTTCATAACCGAATTGAAAATATTAAAGAAGTTTCCGGATTATTACAACGACTTTTACCCGATGCAAAGATTGGCATAGGCCATGGGCAAATGGAAGGAAAAAAATTAGAACAATTAATGCTTGCATTTATTAATAATGAATTTGATGTTTTGGTTTCAACCACAATTATTGAAAGTGGTTTGGATGTACCAAATGCAAATACAATTTTTATCAATAATGCCAATAATTTTGGATTAAGTGATTTACATCAAATGCGTGGTAGAGTTGGTAGATCCAATAAAAAAGCATTCTGTTATTTTATTACACCGCCATATCACATGATGACAGATGAAGCTAGAAAACGCATCAATGCTTTGGAAATACATTCTGATCTAGGAAGCGGATTTAACATTGCAATGAAAGATCTTGAAATTAGAGGTGCTGGTGATCTACTTGGTGGAGAACAGAGTGGTTTTATCAATGACATTGGTTTTGATACCTATCAAAAAATACTTAATGAAGCTATTGACGAACTCAAAGAAAATGAGTTTAAAGAATTGTACAAACACGAAAAGAAAGAGAAAAAAGATTATGTAAAAGATGTACAAATAGATACTGATTTTGAGATTTTAATACCTGATGATTACATAAGTATTATTTCGGAAAGATTACAACTTTACCGAGATTTAAGTGAGCTAAAAACCGAAGAAGAATTACTCGAATTTGAAAATAAAATGAAAGATCGTTTTGGTGATCTTCCAACACAGGTTGTTGATCTTTTTGATAGTGTTAGAATAAAATGGGAAGCAAAACGTCTTGGTCTTGAAAGAATTATTTTAAAACAAAAAAGAATGATTGGTTATTTTATTTCAGATCAGCAAAGTGAATTCTTCCAAACTCCCGCCTTCTCTTCAATGCTTAAATTTGTACAATTAAATAGTAAAATATGCGTAATGAAAGAAAAAGACACCAAAAAAGGATTGCGCTTAATGGTAACATTTATTCACATTGATAGTGTCAAAAAAGCTTTAAAAACTTTAAAATCAATTTAAGATAGGCTTTTATAAGCTGTTAATAAGTTTGATAAACATTTTAAACGGTTTAACATTTCAACTCATTTTTTTTACTAACTTTTTAAAAAATTTGATGTGCTATGGCTAAAGCTACTACAAAAAGAAAAATCTACGTACTCGATACTTCGGTATTATTATTTGATCACAATTCGCTTACAAACTTTGAAGAAAACGATGTTGCTCTACCAATTACTGTTTTAGAAGAATTGGATAATTTCAAAATTGGCAACGATACTAAAAATTATGAAGCAAGAGAAGTTATCCGATTTTTAGATAAGCTTTCGGGTAAAAACGGACTCAACAAATGGATTAAGTTAGGAAAAGAGAAAGGTAAATTAAAAGTGGTAATCGATACTCCAAATTTAGATGTAGATGCCGAGGTGATTTATAATAAACAAAAAAACGATCATAAAATTCTCAATACAGCGATTACTCTAAAAAATGAAGAAAAGAATGCGACTGTAATTTTGGTAACCAAAGATATTAATTTGCGAATCAAAGCAAAAGCAATGGGTGTTCCTGCTGAAGATTATCTAACAGGAAAAGTGAAAAATATTCATTCTTTCACAAAAGCAATGCCTATAATTGATAATATTGATGCCGAAACCATTAAAATGATCTATCAAAAAAATGTTATTACTGAAGATGGATTGCTCGGTAAACAAAAAATTGCTAATGGTTATTATATTTTAAACAATTGTAGCAATTCGGTTTTAACACGATATAATGGGGTAACAAATAATATTGAAAAGGTTGAGAAAAAATATGCATACGGAATTAAACCTCGAAATGCCGAACAAACCTTTGGCTTAAATGCTTTGTTAAATGACGATATTAAATTAGTTGCTTTACAAGGTGTAGCAGGAACCGGAAAAACTTTATTAGCACTAGCATCTGCTTTAGAACAAAAAAATAAATACGATCAAATTATTTTAGCTCGTCCAATCATTCCGCTAAGTAACCGTGAAATTGGTTTTTTACCTGGTGATGCAAATGATAAAATATCACCATACATGCAACCACTTTGGGATAATCTTACTTTTATCAAAAATCAATTCAAAGCCAATAAAAAGAAAAGTAAAGCTATTGAAGATCTCGAAGAAAGCGGCGCTCTAACCATTACAGCCTTAGCATTTATTAGAGGTAGAAGTTTGACCAATGCAATTTTTATTATTGACGAAGCTCAAAATTTAACACCACACGAAATTAAGACAATAATCACTCGTGCAGGCGAAGGAACTAAAGTAATTTTTACTGGTGATATCAATCAAATTGACACTCCGTATATGGATGAACAAAGCAATGGTTTAACTTATTTAATTGACAGATTAAAAGGAAATCCTCTTTTTGCACATATAAAATTAGAAAAAGGTGAAAGATCTGAATTAGCTAATTTAGCAAATGAAATGCTTTAGAAATAAGAGGTTTTATGTTAAATATTTTTGGCGAACCAGAAGCTAAAATCAAAAATGCATATCAGCGTTATTATAATTATTTTTTCAAATCTGTTACATAACAAACACTTGTTCGTCGTAAAGAAAAACAAACAAAATGAAAAAAATATTATTAATCCTTTCACTTGCAATTTTAACTTCATGTGCAACCAGTACTTCGTTCAATGATTTTTATCAAAAAAATCAAGAAGATTCCGATTTTTCTATAGGTTTAAACAGCTCTTTAGTGAGTAGTTTTTTATCAGATGAAGATTATGCTGAGATAAAACCTGTATTAAAAAAAGCAAAACATGTAAGAATTCTGGTCTTTTCAGAAAATCATAAAGAAAAATCACAAAAATTCTACAAATTCATCAAACATTCAAAATTTGAGAAACTAATACAAATTAAAGAAGATAATGATGCTATCAATATTTTTGCTTTAGAAGAAAAAGAAAAAATTAAAGAAGTTGTTTTAGAAATATATGATGGTGAAGATTTGGTATTATTGGGATTGAAAACAAATATAACTTATGAAGATCTTGAAAAATTAAGCATATAAAACCAAGGTTAATATATTTCCATTTAGAAGTGTTATTTTGGTTCGAACATTGCTTTAAGCTCTTTAACACCATAAGGTTTTGCAAGGATAATTTTATCAGAATCAAGAATAAAAAAACTTGGAATAGAGTTAACTCCGTAGTCTCTAACTTTTTTGTCATTCCATTTATCTAAAACCAAAATATTTGTAAAACCTTTAAAATTTGATATCATTTTTTCCCAACCTTCTTTTTCTTCTTCTAAACCTATTGTTATTACTTTAACATTATTGATTTCCTTAATAAAATTATAAAATTCTGGCATTTCAATTTGGCAATGCGAACAATCTGAACCAAAAAATACAACAATATAATAGTCGTGCCCTAAAGTGCCATACAAACTTCTAGAAATATCGTTTTCCTCCCAATTAAAGTCTGGAGCTTTATTGCCAACAGCAGTCTTCATTGCAGATTCAATTTTAAATATTAAAGCTGTATCTCGTAATCCACTAGGTAGATTATTATAATATTCACGCATTACAAAATCAACCATTTCGGCATTTTCTTCACTTGTATAACTTTGTAAAAGTGATTCTTCAAAACTTTTACGTAAGTCAAAATCTCTTGCAATTTTTTGTTCGGCATTTTCAATAGCCTTTTTATGTAGGATATTTCTTGTTTCTAAATCTTCCGATTGATTCAAATAAAAAACATAATCAGTTAATTTATCATTAATAAAAGTAGAATTTTTTAATGCTACATCACTAAAATCAACATTATCAAAAAAGTGCGATTTTACATTTGTTAAATATTCTTGAGGGTTATTAAAAGGTAATTCAGCATTATATTGTGCACTTGCAGTTATAAAATGATTTGCTAATTTAGCTTGAGATTTCTTCTCAAAATTATTTTGTGTTGTTTGTAAATCATAAAGTGCTTTTTTATATTCTTTGGTAATTTGTTTATCCGATTTTAACTCTTCCAATTTAAAAAAAGCAACTTGCAAAGAATCGAGTTTATTCTGTTTTTTACTTATCTCTTGATAGTATTTCTGATAGATTTTATTTTCATCAGAAGATAAAAAACGAATAGAATCTGTAGGATTGTTAGCGTTAAAAGTAAAATTAACTTCTTCTTTATTGTAAAGAAATTCTACATATAAACCATTTTCAATTTGATAATATGCTCTATAAATTCCTATGGGCTGATCTTCAGATAATCGAAATATAAAATTTCCATTTTCAACAGTAACATTATCAACAAAAGTTTGTTTGCCATTTTCTAATTTATAAAGTAAAATCCATTTAAAATTTTCTTTTGGAGCTATCGTGCCATTTATAGAATACTGTGCACTAACAATTGTGGAAAAGAATATAAATAGAATAAAAAATTTCTTTGACATATAAGTGTGTTTTTAGCAGTAAGGTATTTGAAAAATAGCTAGGTTTTAAGCACTAACTTTTCTTTTATCATTGACAATAAATTTATAAAATATGTTTTGTTAAAGCAGTAAACGCTATTTTTTATATACGTTATTATACACAGATTGTCATAATTAATATCATAAAAAAAAGCCTATCAATTATGATAGGCTTTTACAACAAAAATACGTTAAAAAGTAATCTATTAAACTACTTTAACATTTATTGCGTTCAATCCTTTTGGACCTTCTTCTACATCGTAGCTTACTTTGTCCCCTTCATTGATTTCATCAATTAGACCATTCACATGTACAAATACATCTTTGCCATCTTCTTCTGGAGTGATGAATCCAAATCCTTTAGAATTATTGAAAAATTTTACAGTTCCGTTACTCATGATTATAAATTTTAAATATAATGCAAATGTAGTGTTTTATTATGATTGTACATAACTAAAGATAAATGAGAAAATTTATCTTTATAAAACTGAAAATCAAGATATTAATGATAAGAAAGAATAAAATTCAATTTAATAGAAAACATTGGTTGGATTACAAAACTTAAAACAACCCGTGTATTTGTGCATCAATTTTATCAATTACGTGCCCTAAATCCTCTTGATTATCAACAATATTCAAATTATCAACATCAATAATAAGTAAATTTCCTTTGGTATATTTACTTATCCAAGCCTCATAACGCTCGTTTAATCTGCTTAAATAATCAATACTTATCGTATTTTCGTAATCTCTGCCACGACTATGAATTTGCCCAACCAAAGTAGGAATACTTGCACGAAGATATATTAAAAGGTCAGGTGGAGAAACCAAACGTTCCATCAATTCAAAAAGAGACTCGTAATTATTAAAATCTCTATTCGTCATCAAACCCATTGCATGTAAATTTGGTGCAAAAATTCGTGCATCCTCATATATTGTACGATCTTGAATTATATTTTTACCACTTTCACGGATTTCTAATATTTGACGAAAACGACTATTTAAGAAATAAATTTGCAAGTTAAAAGACCATCTTTCCATCGATCCATAAAAATCATCTAAATATGGATTCTCTTCAACCGACTCAAAATGAGGTTCCCATTTATAATGTTTTGCCAAAAGTTTTGTTAAAGTGGTTTTCCCGGCTCCAATATTTCCAGCAATAGCTACATGCATAATTGTTATTTAAGTTAAGTTTGACGGGTTAAAGTTAATTAAAATTTTTATGAATTTGCAAAAGTATTCATATTGAGATATGTTAATTTCATCTAGAACAGTTTCTAGATATATTTTTTTAGGCTATTTTTAAACTTTTGTGCTTTTTTATAGTCTAAGGTTAAGCATAAAGAGAATTTTTTTGTCAGACTTATTAATTAATAAAAACCAATAACATAAAATGAAAATATATATTTTAAAAATCACTTTGAGCATAATGTTAATTTCAACTTCATTAAATGCTCAAATCTTTCAAGGAAAAGCTATTTATGAGTCAAAAACTACTTTAGACATTGATTTTTCAAAATCAGGAATTCCAGCTGACAGAATTAAAATGATCCAGGAAAGAATGAAGAATAATCTGGAGCGAACTTATGAA
>DAOUQH010000050.1 GCA_030625645.1 Flavobacteriia bacterium
AAATATCACCATCAATTTTTTATGTGTTTAGTAAAGTATTTTAGGCGATAATATCATTCCGCAATGGCATTCCCTGCAATAAATCCACTTGTCCAAGCATTTTGAAAATTAAATCCTCCAGTAACAGCATCAATATTTAAAACTTCTCCGGCAAAAAACAAATTTTTATGAATTTTACTTTCAAAATGTTTAAAGTTAATTTCTTTTAGATCTACACCTCCGGCTGTAACAAATTCCTCTTTAAAAGTAGTTTTTCCGTAGGCATTAAAAATAGTATTGGTAAGTTGGTTTGCTAAACTTTCTAATTGCTTATTTGATATATCTGCCCAACGTTGCTCTTGTTTGATTTCGGACGCTATAACTAATTTTTCCCATAAACGTTTTGGGATATCTTTAAAAACAGATCTTAAAATTATTTGCTTTTTCGGATTCTCTCTTTTTAAAATTTTTAATTTATTTAATGCAGTTGACAATGGTTTTGATAACCAATTAACTTTTACACTATATTGATAATTCTTTTCAGCTAAAAATAAAGCACCATAAGCAGATAATTTTAAAACTGCAGGTCCGCTAATTCCCCAATGGGTTATTAAGACTGGTCCGTTGGTCTCAAATTTTGAATCTATTAACGAAATAGTAGCATTTGCCACAGAAACCCCTGGAATTTCTTTTATTATATTATCACTAATATTAAAAGTAAAAAGTGAAGGAACCGGACTTATTATCTTATGACCAAGTTGTTTGATTAATTTCCATAATTTAGGATTATTACCAGTTGTTATTACCAATTTATCTGCGATAAATTCTTGGGAATTTGTAGTGATAACAAATTGAGAATTTTTCTTTTCAATATGCTCTACGTTTTGATTTAGTATTAGTTTAACCCCTGCATCAGCTGCACTTATAGTTAAACAATCCATAATGCTTTGTGAAGAATTTGATTCTGGAAAAACCCGATTATCTTCTTCAATTTTTAATGGTACACCACGATTTTCAAACCATTCCATCGTATCACCGGTCATGAATTGGTGAAATGGGCCGAGTAATTCTTTTCTTCCTCTTGGGTAAAATTCAACAAGTTCATTTGGAGTAAAACAAGCATGTGTAACATTGCATCTACCGCCACCAGAAATCCTAACTTTTTGTAATACTTTATCACTTTTTTCAAGGATAATCACTTCCAAATCAGGATTATTTTCCGCGATGGTGATTGCAGTAAAAAAACCTGCTGCACCTCCACCAATTATAATTATTTTTTGTTTCATAATACCATATCTTGAAATGAAATTACAGTTTCATATCCTTTATTTTTAAAATATGTTGGAGTTTTTGTATTTCCTGTAGCCAGGATAAAATCACCTCCCCAGGCACCTAAACTTTTTATTTGCCCAAAATAATCGCTAAATAACTCTTTTTGAACAGGTTTTTGTTTAATAATTGACGAAATTATTACCTCGTGTTGTTTGATCATTTGTTCAAACTCAGCAAGATTTTTAGTTTTTAATATTTTACTAGTTAATTCTGATATTTCTCTGGCAATAGTGGAAATACTCCCTTGATATTTTCTATATTTTGCAATAGCATCTCTACTATCTTGTTTTTGATTGAGATAAACAAAAAAGAGTTGATCTTTAAAAATTGGGTTAAAATTTACTTGTTCAACTATTGGCTTTTGATCTTGTAATTGATATAAAATTGTAGAGTTATTTTGTGCACAAGCAATATCATAACCGCTTCCACCAAAACTGTTTCTTAAAAGTTTAAAGGCATCAATTTTTGCCCAATTTGCAATATTATTAATTAAAGTAGAGGAAGTCCCTAAACCCCAGTTTTTTGGAAAAGTTAGTTTGGTATTTATCTCAAAACCATTTTTGGAATTTAAAAATTTCGGATTGATTTCTTTTGCTTTCTGTAATATTTTTTGGAGTGTTTTTGTAGTTCTAAAATCAACATCAGAATTTATTATTTCTAAATTTTCTAAAGCGAATTCACATGTAAACCAAATATCACCATTTTCATTTAAACTTTTCCAAATCAATTTTGGTTCTTCAATTTTTTCAATAACTAAATCTTGACCATATTTTGTTGGAATTGCTAAGGATTTAGCGCCATCCAAAACCAAATATTCTCCGGTGATTAAAAGTTTTCCGTTACTGTAAAATTCCTGCATAAGGCAAAGGTAAGAAATCTGTTATCCGTTTTGGGTAAAATTCAAAATCTAATTAGCTAAGTAAAAAATAATTAATAAATAATCATTAGCAAAAATGATTTTTGTAATTTTCCTCATTCAATTAAATTTATTTAAAAATGAAAAAAGGAAGTTTTATAGTATTTGTTTTTTCAATAGTTTTACTATCATGTAGTAGTTCAATAAACATAGTAGATAAACCTGTAGTTTATGATAAAGAAAGAGAGCAACTTTCTATAGAATACATGAGTGATCGTTATGATTTACACAAAGAAACAGCAACTATAAAACCTAAAATGATTGTCGTACACTGGACGGCAATTCCAACCTTAGAAAAATCTTTTAATGCCTTTAACCCGTCAAAATTACCAAATTGGCGATCTGATATTGCTAGTGCAAGTGCTTTAAATGTTTCGGCACAATTCTTAGTAGATCAAGATGGAACAATCTACCGATTAATGCCCGAAAATAAATTTGCTAGACATGTAATTGGTTTAAATCATTGTGCGATAGGAATTGAAAATGTGGGAGGAACTGCTGATAAACCTTTAACAAAAAAACAATTTACAGCAAATTATCAATTGATTGAATATTTAAAAGAAAAGTATCCTGATATTGGATATTTAATCGGTCATTTAGAATATACTAATTTTGAAAATAGTGATTTGTGGCTTGAAAAAGACGACTCTTATAGAACCAAAAAAACAGACCCTGGAGTCGATTTTATAGAAAATTTAAGAAAGAAAACTTTAAAATATAACTGGAAATCAATTCCTGAAAAGAAAAATAAATTATAGACATGAAATATTCCCTAACTCTTTTACTCTCTTTTTTTACTCTATTATTATTTTCTCAAGACGATGGTTTTAGAAAAAAGTTAGATGTAGATTATCAGCAATATAAAGAAACGACCTTAAATAAAAGGAGAACCAAACATGTAGAAATTCAACCTTTAATTAACTCGCTTAAAGCAGAAAAAGGATTTGAAGTAAGAGTTTTAGGTAAATCTATTGAAGGTAGAAAAATTAGTATGATTAGTTTGGGTGAAGGAAAAACAGATATTTTACTTTGGTCACAAATGCATGGGGATGAGCCAACAGCAACTTTGGCAATTTTCGATATGTTAAATTATTTAAAAACCAATAAATCTTTGTTGAGTAAAGTGAGATTACATTTTATACCAATGTTAAATCCTGATGGTGCTGAAAAATTTACTCGCAGAAATGCAATAGGAATTGATATTAATCGTGATGCCTTAAGATTGCAAACTCCAGAAGGTAGAATTTTAAAGTCTGCACGAGATAGTTTGCAAGCAGATTTTGGTTTTAATCTACATGATCAAAGTACACACTATAATGCTGAAAGAACTTCAAAACCTGCAACAATTTCTTTTCTAGCGCCAGCATATAATTATGAAAAAAGCATCAATAACGTTCGTGGAAACGCCATGAAAATTATTATTGAAATGAATAATGTAATTCAAAAATATGCACCAGGACAAGTTGGAAGATATTCTGATGAATTTGAGCCAAGGGCTTTTGGTGATAATATTCAAAAATGGGGGACAAGTGCAATTTTGGTTGAATCTGGCGGTTATTTGGGGGATCCTGAAAAGCAGTTTATCAGAAAGTTAAATTATATAACCATTTTAACGGCGATTCATTCTATTGCAAATGAAACGTATAAAAATGTAGATATAAAAAAATATAAAGATATACCAAGAAACAATCGCAAACTCTTTGATTTAAAAATGGAAAATTTAACTTATACTTATTTAGGAAATGAGTATTTAGTTGATCTTGGAATTAATAAGATTGAAATTGATAATCCAAAACATACCAACTTTTATTCGGTAGGTAAAATTGTAGATATTGGTGATCTTTCAACATATTATGGCTATAAGACTATCGATGCTAAAGATTTTATATTCAAATCGGATGAGGTTCACCCAAAAATTATTTCAGATACAAATGAGTTAAAAAAAATCAAATTTGATGATCTTATCAAGCAAGGTTACACTTCAATTGCTGTGGATAATTTGGATAAAAACATTAAATTCACAGAGTTTCCAATGAATTTAACGAGAGTTAATGATATAGTTATTAAGAAATCTGGAATACCAAAACCACCTTTATATTTAGGTAAAAATGCTACTTTTTTATTAAAAAAAGATGGAAAAGTAGTTTATGCAATTATCAATGGTTTTGTTTATGATATTAAAAGTGAGAAAAATAATGTGATTAACGGAATTGTAAAATAGTTTATTTTTTGAGCCTCTTTGCGTTGAAAACCCTAAAGAACTAGATCTAATGCTTTTTTAATAAATCAACAGTTATAGTTTTTTTCTATTAAAATAATTATAACAAACATAGAACTTCCGTATCTTTGCAAACTAATTTTAAAAATCAGAAAAACATGCAAAAGAAAGTTCTTCTCACCATTTTAGATGGATGGGGAATTACCCAAAATACCGAAGTTTCTGCAATAGCACAGGCGCATACACCTTTTTATAAATCATTGTTAGAAAATTATCCAAATGCAAGTTTACGTACAGATGGTTTAAATGTTGGATTGCCCGAAGGTCAAATGGGAAATTCAGAAGTTGGACATATGAATTTGGGAGCAGGACGTATTATTTTTCAAGATTTTGTTAAAATTAATAACGCTGTAGCGGATGGATCTATTGCCAAAGAAAAAGCAATCGTAGATGCCTTTGCTTATGCGAAGAAAAATGATAAAAAGCTACATTTATTGGGTTTGGTTTCTGATGGAGGAATTCATTCACATATTAATCATATCAAAGGATTGATTAAAGCTGCCGAAGCAAATGGTTTAGAAAAAGTTTATTTACATGCTTTTACAGATGGTAGAGATTGTGATCCAAAATCGGGTACGGATTTTATAACAGATATTGAAGATTATATGAGTAAAACTACCGGTAAATTAGCAACAGTTTGTGGTAGGTATTACGCAATGGATAGAGATCAACGTTGGGAAAGAGTAAAGCTTTCTTATGATCTATTGGTAAATGGAATTGGTGAAAAGTCTCAAGATGCAGTTGCTAGTATGAAGAATAGTTATGCAAAAGAGATTACAGATGAGTTTATCAAACCAATGGTAATGGTTGATGAAAATAAAAATCCGGTTGCCAAAATTGAAGAAGGAGATGTGGTATTATTCTTTAATTTCCGTACAGATCGTGGACGTCAATTAACTAGAGTTCTTTCTCAGGAAAATTTTCCAGAGTTTGATATGCATACCTTACCATTACATTTTGTAACCATGTCAAAATATGATGATTCTTTTAAAAATATTGATGTAATCTATCCAAAAGAAAATTTAAAAGATACACTTGGCGAAGTATTGGAAAAGAACAATAAGAAGCAAATAAGAATTGCTGAAACTGAAAAATATCCTCATGTTACTTTTTTCTTTTCAGGAGGTAGAGAGCAAGAATTTGAAGGTGAAAAACGAATTATGTGTCCGTCACCAAAAGTGGCAACTTATGATTTACAACCAGAAATGAGTGCTTTTGATGTAAAAGATGCAATTATACTTGAATTGCAAAAACAAGAAGCCGATTTTGTTTGTTTGAATTTTGCAAATACGGATATGGTTGGACATACCGGAATAATGGAAGCAGCAAAAAAAGCTGCCGCGGCTGTTGATGAATGTTTAAAAAGTGTTGTAACAACTGCACTTGAAAATGATTATACAATTATTATATTGGCAGATCATGGTAATAGTGAGACCATTTATAATCCTGATGGATCACCAAACACAGCGCATACTACCAATCCGGTACCTTTTATCTTGATAGATAAAGATAAATCTATAAAAATTAAAAGTGGAATTTTAGGAGATATTGCTCCAACAGTTCTTGACTTAATGGGTATTGACAAACCTGAAGTAATGAAACAAAAATCTTTAATTTTATAATAATGAAAAGAACGATTGTATTTTTAATGTTGGTATTTTTTAATATCAATAGTAATGCTCAGCAGAATTTGGATACAAATCTAATTGGTATCCAGTCTAAAGAAAATTTTCAACAAGAACCTTTTACTCAATGGTTTACTCCAAATTATAATAATTATATTCCAGATCAAGCTATTGTAAAAGAAATAAAGAAGTATACTAAAGGGATTAGTATAAAAGCAGTTATGGGTACTTGGTGTGGTGATAGTAAACATGAAGTTCCGGCTTTTTATAAATTATTGGAAGCAATAAATTTTGATTGTAAAAATTTAACAATGATAGCTGTTTCACGAGATAAAACAACTCCTGATAATCTTCAGGAAGGATTGGATATTTCTAGGGTTCCCACATTTATTTTTTATAAAAAAGGTAAAGAAATTGGTAGATTTGTTGAATTTCCCAGAGAAACTTTAGAAAAAGATTTTCTTAAAATTGTAAGTGGAAAACCATACAAACACTCTTACGAAACAGATTAATATCTTATTTAAGCATTAGCTGTATATTAGTTTGCTTAATAAATTAAATATATGATTTATTGGTATCAAAATTCTTTATTAAAATAAGATATAATCTTTATAAATTTGACTAAATTTGCTTTATGCAACAAAAAATACCTCCTAAGAATTCATTAATCATTGCGATCGATTTTGACGGAACAATAGTTGAGGATAAATATCCTAATGTTGGTCCAGCACGTATCTTTGCCTTTGAAACTTTAAAAGAGTTACAACAAAAAGGTTATAGATTGATTTTATGGACATATAGGAGCGGTAGCAAACTTCAGGATGCAGTTGATTTTTGTAAAAAAAACGGTATCGAGTTTTATGCTGTGAACAATAGTTATCCTGAAGAAAAATTTGACGGTAAGGTTAGTAGAAAAATTAATGCTGATGTTTTTATTGACGACAGAAGTGTTGGAGGTTTACCAGGTTGGGGAGAAATATACCAACAACTTTTAAAAACCGAACCACATATTGATCAAAAACCTAAAAAAGGACTTTTTTCAATCTTCAAAAAGTAGTCTTCTTTTATACTATTTAACACTGCTTAAGATATCCCTTAAAAACCCATTAAAATCAAACTCGTCTTCTTCAGTTAATCCGGTTCTTACAATTACCATTTCTTTAGATGGAATTATAAAAACAAGTTGACCTTGGTAACCGTTGCAAGAGTATAGGTCTTTAGTGACATCAGGATAATGTCCGCCAGCGTTTAACCAAAACTGTGCGCCATATCTACCATTTGAGGTGTTAGTAGGAGTAGAAACATATTTTGCCCAATTTCTACCAAAGATCTGTTCTCCGTTCCAATTCCCTTTATGTAAATATAATAAGCCAAATTTTGCCCAATCTCTGGTGTTTGCCCAGCCATAAGAAGAACCTACAAAATTACCAGCCATATCTGTTTCAACAATGGCAGAATGCATACCAATTTTATCAAATAATTCAGCATACCAAAAATCTAAATATTCTTGTTGGGTGTTAAAGAATTGTTTTAACAAATATCCCGACAATAAATTGGAAGTTCCAGATGAATAATTCCATGTTTCATTGGAATTTCCAATTAACTCTTTATTCATTTGAACCATGCTCATATCACGTTCTAAAAATAACATTTTCGTTACATCCGAAATAGCATTATAATCTTCAACCCACTCTAATCCACTATTCATTTGTAGTAAATTGTTGTAAGTAATATTTTTACGTTCATCATCTTTCCATTCGGGAATATTTGTAACGGAATTGACATCAATTTTACCTTGATTTTGTAAAATACCATACATAGTTGAGGTTAAACTTTTTGTCATTGACCAACCTAAAATTGGAGTATTTTTATCAAAACCATTTGCGTACTTCTCGGCAATAATCTGATCTTTATAAATTACAATAACTGTTCTGGTTTTTTTAATATTTTCATCCGATTTATCGAAGGCATTTTCAATTGTATTATGTAAAAATGTATAATCTACATTTGTAAAAATAGTATCTATTTGTGGTAAATTTCCATAAGGAAAAGGCAACTTATTTGAAGTTTTGCTTCTATTTGGAACGGAAACTTTTTTATTTATATCATAATCATTGTCGATTAGAGTTGCACCCAATCCTTCACGATAAATTGCTTTTCTGCTTTTTAAACCAAAAAATGTTGAGGTAACGGTTTTATCATTGAGATCTACAATATTAGAAGCATCCCTTACTTGATTGATATCATTGTCACCTTGTTCTATAGATTTTTGAGTTCTGTTTGCTAAAAAGATTCCAGAAGCTGTGCTTTTTGAGGCAAACCCTGTAACAATATTTAAGCGTGGATAAAAAGCGTAAGCTGCATAAACCAAACTCAATATTAAGATCAATAAAGCATATTTAATAAATTTTTTCATAGTTTTTATTTTTTATCAGAATTCCTTAGAATTAATAATTTCATCATTTCTCTTGCTGCAACTTCTGCTTTTTCACGAATAAAATAGCGAGGAGTTTCATCGCCAATTTCATAGGTTATTGAAGCAGCATTAAATTGATTATAAAACCATCCTTTGGTAAAAGTTCCTAAACCACCCGGAATATCATTAGGTGTATAATCTGGAAAAGAATTATCAATTCCGGTAATAAAATAATCTTTAAATGGGTATAATTTTGATTTCAAATCATCTTTTAATGTATAATATAGATCATTAAAAGTGGAATGGAAATCCATTCCAAAAATTACATTATTGGAGTTTTCATTAACATAGTCAATTATATAATTTGCTATAATTTTAGTTTCAGGTTGGCGATAGTATGCCCAGTCTCGATTAAGATCTACGCCACCTGCATTATGTCGCCAATGCCCTAAATCTACTCCATCAGGATTTAATAATGGGAATACCAATATTCTATATTTTTTTCTAAAATCTTTAGCCAAATGATTGTCTTTTAAAATTTCTTCTACAAAAGCTTCTATAGCAAGGTAACCTGAGACCTCAGGTGGATGCTGTCTGCTAAAAAGTAAAATAAGTTCTTTATCTTTTGCAGATCCTGAGCCAATATCTAACATAATAAGATCTCTATTAAGTTTACTTTTGCCTATTGATTTATAGGCTACATCTACATTTTTTGTTTGATTTTTTGCCCATGATTTTACATAATTTGAATTTTTTATTTCCTGAGCTGCAATTTTTAATTTTTTAGTACTTAGTTGAATTTTTAAAGCTACTATTTTTTTATCATCCAGATTTACATTTGAGCTATCTAGTTTAAACCAATTTTTGTCATCAACACTATATTTTGGCCAATATCTGTGTTTTGCTGTGGGGTAATATAATTGTAATGTAATATTTTTTAAATTGTCGCTCCAAATATTAAAAGCATAATGCGGACTTGCATTAATTGGCTCATTTTCAGGTAAAATAGTGACTCTAAAAACAGAATCATTTATTTTTTCAAAATTATTCATTCTAGCTCCATCAAATAAATTATCTGCATAAACATCGTTTAATTTATAAGTTTTCTTTTCTTGATTTAGTATTGCTTTTGTTGAAGTATCTACAGGTTTTTCATAATCAAAAGTCTTTAGTTTCTGTGTTTTACACGAAGAAAAAACGATAAGGATAACTACTAATAATTTGATAAAATATTTCATAAAATGGATTTGATGCCCGCAAATATATAATAATTAAAAATAATTTATATATTTGTTGACCATTTAGTTAAACCATATAATTAAACTATATGACTAAAATTAATGATATATCTACAGAAGAAAGGATTTTGAATGCTGCAGAACAGATATTTGAAAACAAAGGAATGTCGGGTGCAAGGATGCAGGAAATTGCAGATGAAGCTAAAATTAATAAGTCTTTATTGCATTATTATTACCGAAGTAAGCAACTATTATTTGAAGCTGTTTTTAAAAAAGCCTTTAATAAATTAGCTCCTCAAATTAGCATTGTACTTGATTCTGATCAATCAATTTGCGAAAAAATTGAAAATTTCTCAAATAATTATACTTCATTTATGTTGAAACACCCCTATTTGCCCAATTTTATATTACAGGAGTTAAATAGAAATCCAAAATTTGTTAATGAATTAATTTCACTTGGAAATTTCCCAAATATAAAAAAGTTTGAAATGCAAATTGAAACAGCTATAGCTGAAGGTAAAATCAGACCCATAGCAGCAGAGCAACTTTTCATTAATATTTTAGCTTTAAATATTTTTCCATTTATTGGAGCGCCACTTATCAAGGGATTTATCAACGCTTCGGATAAAGAATATAAAGAAATTCTAAAAAAGAGAAAAACTGAAGTAGCAGATTTTATTATTCAATCGATAAAACTATAATGATGAAACGATATTTATATATAATTTTTTTGTGGATATTTACTTCAACTTTTGCACAAAGTCAACTAAATCTGGATGACTGTTACGAATTAGCTGAGTTAAACTCTCCATTAGCCAAGCAAAGTTCTCTAGTTGAACAACAAAATCAGTTAAATAATGAGATCATCAATACAAGAAAATATCCAAAGATTGATTTAGATGCGCAAGTAACCTATCAATCGGATGTTGTTCATTTTCCAACTGAAAATCCTGGATTACTATTTGAAATTCCTAATAAGGATCAATACAAAGCAACTGTAACTATCAATCAGCTTATTTATGGAGGCGGAGCTATTGACGCAGCAATTGATGAAGAAATAGCTAGATCAATTTCACATCAGCAAAAAATTAATGTTCAACTTTATCAATTAAAACCGAAGATAAATCAGCTTTATTTTTCGATTTTATTATTACAAGAAAAGAATTCACTTTTATTAGCAAAGCAAAAACAAATTGAGGAAAAATTAAAAGAGGTAAAAGCAGGAATTAAATACGGTGCAGTTTTACCGAGTTCGGGTGCAGTTTTAGAAGCAGAGCTAATTAAAATTAATCAGCAATTAATCGAGATTGAGAGTTCAAAATCAAACATTATACAATCTTTAGAAAAATATTTGGGTGTAGCAATTGAAAAATCCGCTTTATTTGAATATCCTGAGATTACAAATAAATTATCTGATTCAATATTACGACCAGAATTAGAATTATTTAATTTACAAAAATCCCAAATTGATAATACTACTTCTTTATTATCTAAAAATAGATTGCCAAAAATATATGGATTTGCACAAGGTGGGTATGGAAATCCAGGGTTGAATATGTTAGATAATTCTTTTCAATCCTTTTATTATATAGGATTAAAATTTAATTGGAATGTATTTGATTGGAGTAAAAATAAAAAGCAAGCCCAGGCATTAGAACTCAATAAACAATTTGTTGATAGCGAAAAAGAAGAATTTGAATTACAAACTTCAATGCAAATAGAACAACAGTTATTGGAAATTGGAAAATATGATAATTTTATAAAAAGTGATAAAACTATTATTGAGCTGCGAAAACAAATTCTTAAAACAGCCGATTCACAATTAAAAAATGGAGTAATTACTTCCTCTGTTTATATTGAAAAATTAACCGATTTATACGAGTCGGAAACCGATTTAAAAACACACCAAATTCAATTATTATTATCACAAGCCAATTATAAAGTAATTCAAGGTATCTAGATTCTTCTTAATGGGGAGAGAAAAAAATTAAAATATAATTAAAATGAAAACCACTAAAAATATATTCGGATTATTAATTGTTGCAAGTCTATTTATTTCTTGTAATTCAAATTTAAATCTAGCTGATGGCTATGGAAATTTTGAAGCTGTTGAAACCACAATTTCAGCAGAAAGCAATGGAAAATTATTGCAGTTTAATATTGAAGAAGGGCAAACATTAACAAAAGATGTTATTGTTGGTTATATTGACACCATTCAATTATCTTTAAAGAAGGATCAATTGTTAGCCTCTAAAAAGGTTATTTCTTCAAAATCAAGAGGAGTTGTTTCTCAAATGAATGTGTTAAGAGCACAAAGAAAAACAGCACAAGTATCTAAAACAAGAGCTGAGAATTTAATTGCCGAAAATGCAGGAACACAAAAACAGTTAGATGATATTAATGGTAAAATTGCTGTGATAAATAAGCAAATTATTAGTGTTGAAACTCAAAATGCACCAATAGTAAATGAATTAAAAAGTATTGATATACAAGTAAAACAAATTGAAGATCAGATTATAAAAAGTAAAATTAATAATCCGGTAAACGGAACTGTTTTAGTGAAATATACCGAACCAAATGAAATTACAACTTTTGGAAGACCATTGTATAACATTGCTGATTTAAGTACAATGCAATTACGTGTTTATATTAGTGAAACACAATTGGCAAATATTAAAATAGGACAAGGAGTTATTATTAAAATTGATACTGGAGAAACCATGAAAAATTATGATGGAAATATTGTATGGATTTCTTCGGAAGCTGAATTTACTCCCAAAATAATACAAACCAAAGAAGAACGTGTTAACTTAGTATATGCGGTTAAGATTAATGTAGAAAATGATGGTAGTTTAAAGATTGGAATGCCAGCAGAAATGTGGATTGAATAATATATAAAAAGCACATTTTCTCTTAAAGTAGAAATTGAAGAAAATATAAATTTATTAAAATTATGAAGATATTTAAAAAAATCGCAGCATTTCTTGCTCTATTCATTGGTTTAATGTCAGTTTTTGCCGGATCGAAAGTCTTGTTAGGTATTGATACTAAAGATTATACTATTTTAACTTGGCTGGTTTCTTACAATATTATTTTTGGCATTATTTCAATTTTTACAGCATATTTAATCTGGAGAGATAATGAAAAAAGCAGATCTTTAATATTTTTCATCTTGGCAATGCATTTTATGGTTTTTGTTTATCTAAAATTTTTTAGCGAAACAGTAGCTTCAGAAAGTATTAAAGCAATGATATTTAGAACGAGTATTTGGATTTTAATTGCGGTTTTTTCAATTATGATTCCTAAATATTTTAACCACAAACGATAATTATTTTTGAGTATAACATTAAAACATATTTCAAAATCTTACGGTGACTTAAAAGCAATAGATGATATTACTTTTGATGTAAAAGAAGGTGAATTATTTGGATTAATTGGCCCAGATGGTGCTGGGAAAACCACAATATTTAGAATTCTAACTACTTTGCTTTTAGCGGATGAAGGTACAGCTACTGTAGCCGGTTATGATGTTGTTGAAGATTATATTGATATTAGAAATCATGTTGGTTATATGCCAGGCAAATTTTCACTTTATCAGGATTTGACAGTTGAAGAAAATTTGGAATTCTTTGCTACAATTTTCGGAACAACCATTGAAGAAAACTACGAATTAATTGAAGATATCTACATTCAAATTGAGCCTTTTAAAGACCGTAGAGCTGGAAAATTATCAGGCGGAATGAAACAAAAATTAGCATTATGCTGTGCATTAATTCACAAACCTAAAGTATTGTTTCTTGATGAACCAACCACAGGAGTTGACCCAGTTTCCCGAAAAGAATTCTGGGAAATGCTCAAACGCTTACAGCAAAAAGGAATTACAATTTTAGTTTCTACACCATATATGGATGAAGCAGCTTTATGTGATAGAATTGCTTTAATTCAGGATGGTAAAATATTAGAAATTAATACGCCGCAAGAAATTGTTATGCATTATCCTAAAAAAATATACGATATAAGTGCAAATAATATGTACAAACTCATTTTAAATCTGAAAGAGTATGAACATCAATATAGTGTTTACCCTTTTGGGGAATTTGTGCATTACACAGATAAAAGAAAAGAATTTAACTTAAAAGAATTAGTGCAATATCTAGAAGGAAAAGGACTAGAAAATATTGACATTCAACAAACGCCAGTAACCATAGAAGATGCTTTTATGGAATTGGCAAAATAACACTCACATTTAAAAATTATTTATTATGAATTACGGTAAGAAGAACATTTCAACAGGACTAATATTAATGTCATTATTTATGGCTTATGGATTTTTATTAATTTATTTAAGAGATTTTGCTCCAAACAAAGTTGCTTGGATTGAAGGCAGCAATGATGGAGCACATTTTGAAGCTACATTGGCACATGTACATGGAAA
>DAOUQH010000013.1 GCA_030625645.1 Flavobacteriia bacterium
AGACAATCTAATTCGTATTTTTACAAACAATAAATCAAAATTTATGTCAACAAAAAAACGACTCTTTTTACTCGATGCTTTTGCATTGATATTTCGTGGTTACTATGCTCTAATTAAAAACCCTAGTATCAACTCAAAAGGTATGGATACTTCAGC
Source organism: Flavobacteriia bacterium (assembly GCA_030625645.1). GTDB lineage: Bacteria > Bacteroidota > Bacteroidia > Flavobacteriales > Flavobacteriaceae > Namhaeicola. The sequence continues at coordinate 157 of DAOUQH010000013.1, forward strand.
AATATTGGGTTTTACAAATTCACTTTTAGATGTGATTAGAAGAGAAAAACCAGATCATTTGGCTGTAGCTTTTGACAAAGGAGGATCACAACAAAGAACAGAAGCTTATCCGGAATATAAATCACACCGACAAGAAACACCTGAAGCTATTAAAATTGCTGTTCCGTATATTCAAGAAATATTAAAAGCAATGCATATTCCAATTATTGAAAAATCTGGTTTTGAGGCTGATGATCTTATTGGAACCCTTTCTGTTCAAGCAGAAAAAGCAGGTTATCAAACTTTTATGGTTACTCCTGATAAAGATTTTGCTCAATTGGTTACGGATAATGTTTTTATGTATAAACCTGCTAGAATGGGTAATGGAATTGAAATATGGGGTGTTGATAAAGTAAAAGAAAAATTTGAAGTAGATGATCCAAAACAGGTTATAGATTATTTGGGAATGATGGGAGATGCAGCTGATAATATTCCTGGTTTGCCAGGTGTTGGAGATAAAACTGCTAGAAAATTTATCAAAGAATATGGTAGTATGGAAAACCTTTTGGCAAATACAAGTGATTTAAAAGGTAAAATGAAAGAGAAAGTTGAAGACAATGCTGAACTTGGTATTTTATCAAAACAATTGGCAACTATAATATTAGATTGCCCTGTTGAATTTCATGAAGAAGATTTTGAATTAAATACTCCTGATTTTGATAAGGTAACAGAAGTTTTTAAAGAATTAGAGTTTAGAAGAGCTTTAGAAAATATGCAAAGAATATTTGAGACTCAAATTTCTAGTACTAAATCAGAGATTGGAAATCCTAATATCCCCAAGAAATCTGAAAACAAAACTAAAAATGATTCTCTTTCAGGGAGTGACACCAAAGACCAAGAAAATATTCAATTCGATCTTTTTTCTGCTCCTATAGATAATACATCAGAAGAAGAATATATTTCTGGTTACAAAAACATTGAAAATACCAATCATTTTTATCAATTTGTAAATACAGAGCTATCCCAAAAATTGCTTTTACAAAAGCTAATGCAACAAAAATCGGTTTGTTTTGATACAGAGACTACCGGTTTAAATACAATGACAGCCGAATTAGTTGGAATAGCATTTTCTTATAAAAAAGGTAAAGGTTATTATGTTCCCCTTCCTGAAAACAGAGTTAAAGCCCTGCAAATTGTTGATTTTTTTAAACCATTTTTTGAAAATGAAGACATTGAAAAAGTAGGACAAAATTTAAAATTTGACATTAAAATATTATACCATTATAATATTGATGTAAAAGGTAAACTTTTTGATACCATGTTGGCGCATTATTTAATTAATCCGGATATGCGACATAATATGAATATTCTATCTGAAACCTATTTGAACTACCAACCCGTTTCGATAGAAAAATTAATCGGTAAAAAAGGAAAAAATCAAAAATCAATGCGTGAGGTTATTTTGGAAGAACAAACCGGATATGCTGTTGAAGATGTAGATATTACCTTTCAATTAAAAGAAATTTTGAACACAGATTTAGATAAAGACAATCTTAAAAAACTTTTTAGCGAAATTGAAGTCAGACTTATTACTGTTTTAGCAAAAATGGAATTAGAAGGAATTAATTTGGATAGTGAGTTTTTAAATTCCTTATCACATGATCTAAATAATGATGTATTAGCGCTAGAGAAAAAGATATATACTGAAGCAGATACTGAATTTAACTTGGCTTCGCCAAAACAATTGGGTGTCGTTTTATTTGAAAATTTAAAACTAATTGACAAACCAAAAAAAACAAAAACAGGTCAATATGCTACCGGCGAAGAGATTTTATCAAAATTAGCTTCAGAACATGAAATTATTGCCGATATTTTAAAATGGCGTGGTTTAGTGAAATTAAAAAACACTTATGTAGATGCTTTACCAAATGAAGTAAATAAAAAAACTGGTAGAATTCATACAACTTATAGTCAGGCAGTAGCGGCAACGGGAAGATTGAGTTCTAATAATCCTAATTTACAAAATATTCCTATCCGTACAGAAAGAGGGAAGTTAGTAAGAAAAGCTTTTGTACCACGTGATGAGAATTATATTCTACTTGCAGCAGATTATTCACAAATTGAATTACGACTTATTGCCGAAATGAGTGGTGACGAAGAAATGAAAGCTTCATTTTTAAGAGGTGAGGATATTCATAGATCAACAGCAGCTAAAGTTTTCAATGTTCCGCTTGAAGAAGTTACACGCGAACAACGAAGCAATGCAAAAACAGTAAATTTTGGTATTATTTATGGTGTATCTGCATTTGGCTTAAGCCGACAAACCGATTTAAGTAGAAAAGAATCTAAAGAGTTAATTGATACCTATTATTTAACCTACCCAACATTAAAAGAATATATTTCAAAGCAAATAAATTTTGCTCGTGAAAACGGTTATGTTGAAACTATTTTGGGAAGACGCAGGTATTTAAAAAATATAAACTCCAAGAATTCTATTGTTCGATCTGCCGATGAACGAAACGCGGTTAATGCACCTATTCAAGGTAGTGCAGCTGATATTATTAAGATTGCCATGATAAATATTCATGAAATTTTTGAAAAAGAGAACTTTAAATCAAAAATGCTTTTACAAGTACATGATGAGTTAGTTTTTGATATTCATAAAGATGAATTAAAAATAATAAAACCTATTATAAAAAAGGAAATGGAAAATGCGTACAAGCTCTCTATACCTCTAATAGTAGATCTGGGTGAAGGTGATAATTGGTTAGAAGCGCATTAAATTTTTATATTTTTAGTTTTGATTTTTTGGTTAAGGTTTTCAACTTCACAAAACAAAAACACAACTATCTCATTTCTATATAATTTGTTAAAAAACATCTATAAAAAAATATATCTATATTCCTATTTGCTAAATAAAGAAATAGTTGTACTTTTGCAAACTCTTTGAACTGAAGAGAAAAAGGAATGTTTAATTAAATATTTACGTGTGAACACATTAAGTTACAAAACGGTATCTGCAAATAGCGCCACAGTTAATAAAGAGTGGTTGGTTGTTGATGCTGATGGAGAAGTGCTAGGACGTTTAGCTTCTAAAGTTGCAAAACTAATTAGAGGTAAACACAAGCCTAACTTTACACCTCACGTTGATTGCGGTGACAATGTAATTGTAATCAATGCTGAGAAGATCAAATTAACCGGAAAAAAATGGGATGATAAGACATATATTCGTCATACAGGATATCCGGGTGGACAAAGAACGCTTACTGCTACAGAGATGTTTGAAAAAGGAACAACTCGTTTAGTAGAAAAAGCTGTAAAAGGAATGTTACCAAAAAATAAACTTGGTAGTGCTTTGTTTAGAAACCTTTATGTATATGAAGGTGGCGAACACAAACAAGAAGCACAACAACCAAAAACCATCAATTTAAACGATATTAAATAATATGGAAACTATTCACAAAATTGGTAGAAGAAAGACTTCTGTTGCTAGAATTTATCTTAGCGAAGGAAAAGGTAATATTACTATTAACAATCGTGAGTTTGACAATTACCTTACTACAGATACTTTAAAGTATAAAGTAATGCAACCGTTAAATTTGACGGATAATGCAGAAGCTTTTGACATTAAAGTTAATGTTTTTGGAGGTGGAATTACCGGTCAAGCTGAAGCTATTAGACTAGCTATTTCAAGAGCTCTTGTAGAACTTGAAGCAGAAAATAGAGCTATTCTAAAACCTGATGGATTACTTACAAGAGATCCAAGAATGGTTGAACGTAAAAAATTCGGTCAAAAGAAAGCTCGTAAGAAATTCCAATTCTCTAAACGTTAATCCTGAATTTATTTTCAGAATTCGTTTAAGGATAAAAAGAAGCTGAAATTATTTCAGTTAAAAAATTAGTAAAAAACTGTTGTCGTACAAGTCTAGCATCCAAATAAATAAGACCGTTAAATCGCTACTTATTTATTGCTAAAACTACGGAACGTAAACTAAATCATTATGACAAACATAGATATAAAAGAATTAATAGATTCAGGAGTTCATTTCGGACACCTTACTAGAAAATGGAATCCAAACATGGCGCCTTTTATTTTCACTGAGCGTAAAGGAATTCATATTATAGATCTATACAAAACTGCTGCAAAAATTGAAGAAGCTCAAAAAGCTTTAAACAAAATTGCGGCATCTGGTAGAAAAATATTATTTGTAGCTACCAAAAAACAAGCAAAAGATATCGTTTCTGAAAAAGCAGAAAGTGTTAATATGCCTTATATTACTGAAAGATGGCCAGGCGGTATGCTAACAAATTTTGTTACAATCCGTAAAGCTGTTAAAAAAATGGGGCAAATTGACAGAATGAAAAAAGACGGATCTTTTGAAGCTCTTTCAAAAAGAGAACAATTACAAATCAATCGTCAAAGAGCTAAGTTAGAAAAAAACTTAGGTTCAATTAATGACATGACTCGCTTACCGGGTGCGTTATTAGTAATTGATATTAAACGTGAGCATATCGCTATTGCAGAAGCACAGAAATTAAACATTCCAATATTTGCAATGGTTGATACCAACTCTGATCCAAGAGCTGTTGATTTTGTAGTTCCTTCAAATGATGATGCTTCTAAATCAATTGAAAAAGTTTTATCTTTTTTAACTGAGGCAATTGCAGAAGGATTATCTGAAAGAAAATCAAGTAAAGAGGCTACTAAAGAAGCTAAAGCTGAAAAACCAGCTGAGGCAAAAAAAGAAGTAGCAACTGAAGAAAAAAAATAATTTAAAACCTATAAACTAAAGAAAGTGCAAAATGCACTTTCTTTAGTTTTTAACTTAAATAAAAATATTATGGCAAAAATAACCGCCGCTGAAGTAAATAGCTTAAGAAAAGCTACAGGTGCAGGTATGATGGATTGTAAAAATGCATTGGTTGAAGCTGAAGGTAATTCTGAAAAAGCTATTGAAATTTTACGTAAAAAAGGTCAAAAAGTTGCAGCAAAAAGAGCTGATAGAGAATCAACTGAAGGTGCTGCAATTACAAAAGTAAATGCTGAAAATACTGTAGGTGCTGCTGTCGTTTTAGCTTGTGAAACTGACTTCGTTGGGAAAAATGATAGTTTTGTTGAATTAGCTAATAAGTTTGCTGAGATTGCTGTTAACTGTGATTCAAAAGAAGATTTCTTAAATGCTGATTTTGGAGGTATTACTGTTGCTGATAAATTAATCGAACAAACAGGTGTAATCGGTGAAAAAATTGAAATTTCTTCATTTGAAAAAGTAAATGCTCCGTTTGTAGGTTCATATATTCATGCTGGTAATAAAATTGCCTCTTTAGTAGGATTATCTGCTAATATTGAAGGTGCTGGTGAAGTTGCAAAAGATGTTGCTATGCAAGTTGCAGCAATGAATCCTATCGCTTTAAATGAAGAAGGTGTAAGCAAAGAAATTATTGAAAAAGAAATTGAAATTGCTAAAGATATATTGCGTCAAGAAGGTAAACCAGAAGCTATGCTTGATAAAATTGCTAAAGGTAAATTAAATAGATTCTTTAAAGATAATACTTTAGTAAATCAAATGTTTATTAAAGATAGTAAAGCGAGCGTTGCACAATATGTAAAAAGTATTGGAGATGTAACTGTTGTTGATTTTAAACGTGTTGCTTTAGGATAATAAATTCTAACTTATAAAAGTTATGTTTTTTAAAACATAAAACTTTAAAGAGTAAAATCCCTGATATTAATTATATCAGGGATTTTTTTTATACTATTATCAAATTGAAATTCTGAAAAAAGAGTTCGAATTAGTATATTTGCATAACCGATATAAAAAACACATGAAATATAGTAGAATTCTATTAAAACTAAGTGGTGAAGCATTAATGGGAAACCGCCAATATGGTATTGATCCAAATCGATTAGCCAAATATGCACAGGATATCAAAAAAATAGTTGATGAAGGTGTAGAAGTTGCACTCGTAATAGGTGGAGGAAATATTTTTAGAGGTTTAGCTGGTGCAAGCAATGGTATGGATAGAGTGCAAGGTGATCATATGGGAATGCTTGCAACGGTAATCAATGGATTGGCTTTGCAAGGTGCCTTGGAAGATGCAGGAATGCAAACCAGACTACTAACTGCAATTAAAATGGAGGAAATTGCTGAACCATTTATTAAACGCAGAGCTGTTAGACACTTAGAAAAAGGGCGTGTTGTTATTTTTGGCGGAGGAACAGGAAATCCGTATTTTACTACAGATACAGCCGCTGTATTAAGAGCTGTTGAAATTGATGCCGATGTAATATTAAAAGGCACTAGAGTTGATGGAGTTTATACTTCAGATCCTGAAAAAAACAAAGATGCTATAAAATATGACACAGTCTCTTTTAAAGAAGTAATGAAAAAAGGATTGAAAATTATGGACATGACAGCTTTCACTTTAAGTGAAGAAAATAAATTACCTATTATTATTTTTGATATGAATAAAGAAGGAAATCTTTATAAAGTTATTTCCGGAGAAAATATTGGTACTAGAGTTGATATTTAATTTTAGTGATTAATCATTGTAAAAATATAAACCATGAACGAAGAAGTTAAATTTGTATTAGACAGCACGAAAGAACAAATGCAGGGTGCCATAAAACATCTTGAAAAAGAATTGACAAATATTAGAGCAGGCAAAGCTTCTCCTATTATGCTAAAAAGTGTGATGGTAGATTATTATGGTGCAAGCACTCCTTTAGGTCAGGTTGCAAATGTAAATACTATCGATGCACATACTATAACTGTACAACCATGGGAAAAAACACTAATTCCTGAAATTGAAAAAGGAATTATGAATGCTAATCTTGGATTTAACCCTATGAACAATGGTGAAAGTATAATTATTAATGTGCCTGCTTTAACCGAAGAAAGAAGAAAGGAATTAGCAAAACAAGCTAAAAATGAATCTGAAAATACTAAAATTAGCATACGAAATGATAGAAAAGAGGCTAATACTGAACTAAAAAATTTAGATATTTCTGAAGATTTATTAAAAAATGCCGAAATGGACATTCAAGATTTTACCAAAAAATATTCAGATATAGCTGATGAACATTTCAAAACAAAAGAAGAAGAAATTATGAAAGTTTAATCCCTTGTATTTACTCTTTTCCTTTTTAATAATTATTTAGAATAGTAACTTTCTTGTGCTTAACAAGATTGAAATTTTTTAATGCTGATGAACTTTTGGGCACATGTATCAAGATTTATTTTAAAACAGAGATTTTTTATCTTATTTGTTTTAATAGTTGTTACTGCACTTTTAGCTTCACAAATTAAATATTTACAATTTTCACATACAGAAGCTAACTTACTGCCAAATGATCATGAAGAAAATATAAAATATGATAATTTTCGCAAAATTTTTGGTGAAGAAGGTAATATTATCATTCTAGCTGTTAAAGATTCGACATTATTTACTGTAGAAAATTTTAATAAATGGAATGATCTAGCTCAAAAAATTAATAACTATTCAGAAGTTGATTATACAGCTTCAATTGGTGACATAAAAAAAATAAAAAAAGATAAAAAAAATCAAAAATTTATTGTTGAACCTCTTTTTAACAAGAATCCTGAAAGTAGTAAAGAAATTCTGAAAATAAAAAATAATCTATTTAAAGACCTACCTTTTTACGATAATCTTTTATATAATGAAGATGGTACAATCCAAACTGCAATTTATCTTAATAAAGAAATTGTAAACTCAAAAATTAGAGAGGATTTTGTTTTTGAAATCCTAAATCCAACTATTGAGAATTTTGAAAAAGAAACAGGCTTAGATGTTCGGGTTTCCGGAATGCCCTTTGTTAGAACAATGAATGCCAAAAACATCGTTGATGAAATTGGTCTATTTGTAGGTCTTGCTCTATTGGTAACATCCTTAATTTTCTTTTTCTTTTTTAGATCATATCGTGCAACTTTCATTACAATGCTAGTTGTAAGTATAGGTGTTATTTGGTCAGTTGGTTTTATAGGTCTTTTCCGATATGAAATTTCTGTTCTAATGGCTTTAATCCCGCCATTAATTATTGTAATTGGCGTTCCTAATGCTGTTTTTCTTATCAACAAATACCAAAGTGAAGTAAAAAAACACGGCAACCAAGCAAAATCATTACAACGAGTTATTTCAAAAGTTGGTAATGCAACTTTAATGACCAATCTTACAACTGCTTCTGGTTTTGCTACTTTTATTTTTACTAATAGTCAACTACTTAAAGAATTTGGTATTATTGCATCTATCAATATTATTGCAATTTTTATTCTTTCTCTATTGATTATACCTATTATCTACAGCTTTATGTATAAGCCTAAAGAAAAGCACTTGCTTCATTTAGAGAAGAAATGGATAGAAAAGGTTGTAACATGGATGGAAAATACGGTTAGACATCACCGAATTGCAGTATATATAACTACATTTTTGGTTGTTGTTATAAGTTTAATAGGTATTTCTATGATTCATGTATCAGGTAGCTTGATAGAAGATATGCCTAAAGGAAAACAATTTTATAAGGATATTGTATTTTTTGAAGATGAATTTGGCGGAATCATGCCATTAGAAATATTGATAGACACCAAACACAGAAAAGGTGTTATGAATTTATCTACTCTCAAAAGGATGAATAAAATAAATGAAGAGATTGAAGAAATATCTGAACTTTCAAAACCTGTATCTGTATTAAATTTAGTAAAATATTCTAAGCAAGCTTTTTATAATGGTAATCCAAAATATTACCAGTTACCAACTCAGCAAGAAAAAAACTTCATCTTATCCTATACCAAAAACTCTGATGCCAATAGTAATATGCTATCAAATTTTGTTGATTCTACAGGTCAATTTGCCAGAATTACAACATTTATGAAAGATATTGGAACAGAAAAAATGGAGCAAATTGAAGAAAGACTTGAAAATAAAATTAAAAAAGTATTTCCTAAAGAAAAGTATAACGTAACAATTACCGGAAAAGCCCTTGTCTTTTTAAAAGGCACTAATTACTTGGTTAAGAATTTATTTATCTCATTATCACTCGCTATAGTACTAATTTCACTATTTATGGCATGGATGTTCAGATCCTACAAAATGATTATTATTTCATTAATACCAAATCTTTTACCTTTGGTAATTACGGCAGGGTTAATGGGTTATTTAGGTGTCCCTATAAAACCATCAACAATTTTAGTCTTTAGTATCGCATTTGGTATTTCGGTGGATGATACTATTCATTTTCTAGCAAAATATCGTCAGGAACTGGTTGCTCACAAATGGAATGTACGAAAATCTGTATATGCTGCTTTACATGAAACCGGAGTAAGTATGTTCTATACATCTATCGTTTTATTCTTTGGATTTTTAGTATTTACTATCTCAAGTTTTGGAGGCACAAAAGCCCTTGGTGGTCTGGTTTCTGTAACTTTATTGTTTGCCATGGTATCTAATTTATTATTATTACCGTCTCTATTGTTATCACTTGAATCTTCTATTGCTAATAAAAAAACAATTAAAAAACCTTCTTTAACGATTATTCCAAAAGAAGATGATGAAAATGAGTATAAAATCAACTAATAATTATAAAAATTATAACAAATGAAAGGAATTATCCTCGCCGGAGGTAGCGGTACAAGACTACATCCACTAACATTAGCAGTAAGTAAACAGCTAATGCCAATTTATGATAAACCGATGATATACTATCCTTTATCTATCTTAATGCTTGCTGGAATTAAAGATATTTTGATAATATCAACTCCAACAGATTTACCTTTATTCGAACGACTTTTAGGTGATGGTAAAAACCTTGGATGTAACTTTGAATATGCAGTACAGGAAATTCCAAATGGTTTGGCTCAAGCTTTTGTTATTGGCGAAAAATTTATTGGCAGTGATAGTGTTGCCCTAGTTTTAGGAGATAATATATTTTATGGTACAGAATTAGAACATAGGTTAAGAGATGCTGTAGATCCAGATGGTGGAATTGTTTTTGCTTATCATGTAAGCGACCCAGAACGGTATGGAGTTGTTGAATTTGATGATGAAAAAATTGCCATTTCTATTGAAGAAAAACCAGAAAACCCTAAATCTAATTATGCCGTTCCCGGATTATATTTTTACGATAATAATGTTGTTGAAATAGCTAAAAACATTAAACCATCTGCAAGAGGTGAATATGAAATTACTGATGTAAATAATGAATATCTAAAAAGAAAACAATTAAAAGTAGGTGTTTTTGGAAGAGGAACAGCATGGCTCGATACTGGAACTTTTAATTCACTAATTCAGGCGCAGCAATTTGTTCAGGTTATAGAAGAACGACAAGGTTTAAAGATTGGATGTATTGAAGAAGTTGCTTACAGAAAAGGTTTTATCAACGAAGAACAACTAAAGAAGGTAGCAGAACCATTATTAAAAAGTGGTTATGGAAAATACTTATTAGACCTAATTTAGAGAATATAATTTACATTCGCATTTTAATTTTTGCCTACAAATATTATCTTTGCGACAATTAAAAATCAAATGATTTGCATTTGGTAATTTATTATAATTTAAGAAATAAAAAATGAACAAATATAGTGTAGCACAATTATTACAAAGCAAAGAGTTTTTACAAGAAATAACCATTAAAGGCTGGGTAAGAACTTTTAGAAGTAATCGTTTCATTGCTTTAAATGATGGCTCTACAATTAATAATATTCAATGCGTAATTAATTTCGAAAATACGGATGAGAAAGTATTAAAACGAATTAATACAGGAGCTGCTATTTCAATTAAAGGAACTTTGACTGAAAGTCAGGGTAAAGGTCAGAGTGTAGAAATTCAGGTAAATAGTTTAGAAATTTTGGGTGATTCTAATCCTGATGAATTTCCTATTCAACCAAAAAAACACAGTTTTGAGTTTTTACGTGAAAATGCACATTTAAGAGTTCGAACCAATACTTTTAGTGCAGTAATGCGTGTTAGATCTGCTTTAACTTTTGCTATCCATCAATATTTTATCAATAACGGTTTTTACAACGTACACACCCCTATTATTACAGGTAGTGATGCAGAAGGTGCTGGTGAAATGTTTGGAGTTACAACTCTTAATTTAAAAGATATTCCTAAAACTGAAACTGGTGCAATTGACTACTCTCAAGATTTTTTTGGAAAGGAAACAAATCTAACTGTTTCCGGGCAACTTGAAGCTGAAACTTATGCAATGGCATTAGGGAAAGTTTACACCTTTGGACCAACTTTTAGGGCAGAAAACTCAAATACCTCACGACATTTAGCCGAATTTTGGATGATCGAACCAGAAGTTGCCTTTAACGATTTAGATGCCAATATGGATCTCGCAGAAGACTTTATAAAAGGGGTTTTACAATATATTTTAGAAAATTGTAAAAATGATTTAGCATTTTTAGATCAAAGATTTACAAAAGAGGAACAGTCTAAACCAAAACTTCAACGAAGTGACATGTCACTTTTAGAAAAATTACAATTTGTAATTGACAATAATTTTAAGCGTGTAAGTTATACCGAAGCAATAGAAATATTACGTAATAGTAAACCAAATAAAAAGAAAAAATTTAAATATTTGATAAATGAATGGGGAGCAGATCTACAAAGTGAGCACGAACGCTTTTTAGTTGAAAAACACTTTAAATGTCCTGTGATTCTATTTGATTATCCTGCAAATATCAAAGCTTTTTATATGCGATTGAATGAAGATGGCAAAACTGTTAGAGCTATGGATGTCCTATTCCCTGGAATTGGTGAAATTGTAGGTGGTAGTCAACGTGAAGAACGACTTGATGTTTTAATAGAGAAAATTAAAACTTTGGGTATTGATGAAAAAGAATTATGGTGGTATCTAGATACTCGTAAATTTGGAACAGCAGTACATTCAGGTTTTGGCTTAGGTTTTGAAAGATTGGTGCAATTTGCAACCGGAATGGGAAATATTCGCGATGTAATCCCTTTTCCAAGAACTCCACAGAACGCTGAATTCTAAAGAAATAAAATAATTTCTAAATAGGGGTTTGATATTGTTGCTATCAAACCCCTATTTTTTGTTCAATTTTATAATTTGTTTTTTGTATTTTTATAAAAAAAATGAATGCTTAAACAAAGCTTACATCAAAGACTACAACAAAAATTATCTCCTCAGCAAATACAACTGATGAAGTTAATTCAATTACCTACGCAAGCTTTTGAGCAAAAAGTAACACAAGAAATTGAAGAAAATCCTGCATTAGATAGTGGAAAAGAAAATAATGATGAATTTGAGAATGACGTAGAAGATAATTATGATGATCCAGGAACAGAAACTATAGATACTGAAATTAATATTGATGATTATTTGAGTGATGATGAAACACCAAGTTACAAACTACAAAGTAATAATTACAGTATTGATGATGAAGACAATCAGATTCCTTACTCTGCAGGGAAGACTTTTAATCAATTCTTAACAGATCAATTAAACACTTGTACTTTAACCGATCAAGAATATCAAATTGCAGATTTTTTAGTTGGGAGTATAGATGGAAATGGATATTTGAGGCGTTCAGTTGAAGATATAGTAGATGACCTTGCCTTTTCTCAAAATGTATATACAACTACTGAAGAGATTGAAAGAATTTTAAAGAAAATACAACTTCTAGATCCTCCTGGAGTTGGAGCAAGAAATTTGAATGAATGTTTACTTATTCAACTCCATCAAAAAAAGGAAACTCCTGAAAGAAAATTAGCTATTGATATTTTAAATAATTCTTTTGATCATTTTGTGAAAAAACACTATTCAAAAATTCTGAATAAATTAAATATTACAAAAGAAGAATTAAAGGACGTAATTAGTGAAATTGAAAAACTAAATCCAAAGCCAGGTAGCTCATTTTCAGGAGGCAATAGCAACATTGAGCAAATTGTACCAGATTTTACCGTAAAGATTAATGAAGGAAATCTCGATCTAACATTAAATGCCAGAAATGCTCCAGAGTTACATATTTCTAGAGATTACAACAATATGCTTAAAGGATATGCCGAGTCTAAAGATAAATCAAAATCTCAAAAAGATGCAGTAATGTTTATTAAACAAAAACTAGATGCTGCAAAATGGTTTATTGATGCTATTAAACAGAGACAACAAACATTATTGCTTACAATGAATGCAATTATGCATCATCAAGAAAAATATTTTTTAACAGGTGATGAACGTAATCTTAGACCTATGGTTTTAAAAGATATTGCAGATAAAATTGATATGGATATATCAACTATTTCACGGGTAGCTAACAGCAAATATGTAGATACACCTTATGGAACAAAATTATTGAAAGAATTTTTTTCTGAATCGATGAAAAATGAAAAAGGTGAAGATATTTCCACAAGAGAAATTAAAAAAATTCTAGAAATTGTCATTGATGAAGAGGATAAAAAACGCCCACTAACCGATGAAAAATTATCTATAATTTTAAAAGAAAAAGGATACTTAATCGCTAGAAGAACAGTTGCTAAATATCGCGAACAACTAGATATACCAGTAGCAAGATTGCGTAAAGAAATATTATAAATGACTCTATTCCATAAATTTATTTCCTATTTTTTTCATCCTATCCTTTTACCTACGATTGGTGCATTATTTTATTTTCTCTTAAGTCCTTCTCATATTCCAAAACAACAGCAATATATTATTATACTGGTAATTTTTATTAGTACCTATATTTTACCAATTATATTACTCATTATTTTAAAGAAACTTAAATTGATAAGAAATTTTAAATTGAGTAGCATTAAAGAAAGGAAATTTCCTATTATTTTTTTAATTATTCTTTCTTTTATGTTGGGTAAAATGCTCTTAAAAACTAATTTAGTAAATCTTTTAGCATTTTCATTTTTTGGTGGAAGTTTAGCTCTTTTAGTCGTTTATATTTTGTTTATAGCAGATATCAAAACGAGTTTACACACACTTGGTATTGGTTCATTAATTGGATTTATTATAAGTATGAGCTTGTATTATGAATTAAACTTTACATATTTGATAGCAATATTATTCTTGCTTTTCGGGTTTGTAGCTAGTTCAAGATTAGCTTTAAAAGCACATCTTTCCAAAGAAATATATTTAGGATTAATTATAGGGATATTTGGGCAGCTATCTGGATATTTTATTTATAATATATAGAATATTAGACCTAGTTTTAGCTCATTTGGAGAAATATCAAGATGCACATCTTCTTTTTCATTATATAGGTCACTTAAACCATAATAAGCATAAAAATTCCATTGATTGTACCCTGTAGACAAACTTAAACCGTATTGCAACTTGTTAACTTCAATAATTTCCTCTACATCAAAATCTTCACTTTGCTTTAGGTTTGTATTTATTGAAAAAGCATAAGATATTTTAAATCCTGGATAAAAACGCCAAAACTTATAATCTGTTGGAGTAGATGTTCTAAATCTAAATTCAATAGGTAATTCTACAGTGTGCATACCAACTCTATTACTTTCAATAACAGATTTATCATCCTCCTTTGGTGTATTAAATTCGGTAAAATTAAAATAATGGGTATTATAATTATATCCTAATCCAAAACCCAACCCCTTATTTCTTGGTTTATTTAATGGAAAATCTTTAATAAAACCAATTCCAACACCATAAGAAAAACCTGTTTGAGAAATTTCATCGGGTAAACTTAAAAGAGTTTGATATACAAAACTAACATAAATTTGGTCTTCAAGATAATTATCATCTGCATGGATAGTATCATTTTGGGAATGCAAATACGATGTGAAAAATAATAAAATAAATAATACTTTTTTCATGATAAAATTGGCTGATTTATCAAAGATAAAAAAAAGGCAACCAAATTTAAAATTAATTTGGTTGCCTTTTAAATTAATATTGAAATATTACTACTTCATATTTTTTGAAACATCACCTTTCCTTGTAGAATAATTAATTTTAAGAGCATTCACGTTTCTTAGCTCTTCCTTAATATCTGAAATAGTTCCTACACTAGAGTTTATATCTGCTTTAATAGATGTAGTTAAAAGCGGGATCTCTTCTTCGGGATGACTTTCTCTTTCAGCAAAGATAAAATACTTAATATCATCAACTCTAGATATTCTGTCATTTAATTGAATTTTATCTCCTCCTTGACCTTCAACTTTACTTTTACCAACATATATATAACTCACCAAACTTTTACGTTCAAGTTTTTTTACTTCTGTAGCAAAAGGAAGTGTCTGTTTAATCTTTAAATCGGTTTCACGCATCACAGTAGTAACCATGAAAAAGAATAACAACATAAATACAATATCTGGTAAAGATGCCGTAGATATACCTGGCATTCCTTTTTTCTTTTTTCTAAACTTAGACATATTTATATTATTTATAAGGTTCTTGTTCTGAAATAATTTGAGGATACTTTCCTTTAATATTCTTAATCTTTTCTTTCAAAGATTCATTCTGCATATCATTTTTAGATTGTTTCAAAAGTTCTGTATAAGAAACATTATATAACTTTTTCGACAAACGATTTCTCAAATCTGTATAAGCACCTACCAGTTCATTATTAACCGATATATAGGTACCATAATTAGTTCCTCTATTACTTTCCAAAGAAATAATTGCTTTGTTAGGATGATCTGACGATGCCGGATCTTTTGTTCCTTCACACCAATCACATTCTGCTGCCGGAGCATCATCAATAGGATTACCTAAACCACCTCCATTATCTATAAATTTTATAGCTTCTTCACGAAGTTGGTCAATCTGAATAAACCTCTCACCTTCAATCATTATATCATTGTTACGATTAACAGTAACAACAAATACATTCTTTTCTTTTAATTTTGGTGGTGGCACATCCTGATCTTGTTGTTTTTCAGGCAATTTCCTTGAGATACCCGTATCCACATCCATAGTAGTTGTTACTAGGAAGAATATAAGTAGCAAGAATGCAATATCGGCCATAGAACCAGCATTAATTTCCGGTAATTCTCTTCTAGCCATAATTTTAATTTTTTACTATTCCTTTAACAAAATCTACGAGGAAAAATAATAATCCAATTCCTCCTAAGATTACTGAATACCATATACCTGTACTTGACCATTTTGAAATACTACCCTGCTCTATTAATATTTTAGAGCCTGTAGCATCTGTAACTGCATTGTCTGGTGAAAGAAAATACGCTACAAGCAACAGAACACCTAAAACTCCTAATGAGAGTAATGCCTTTTTCAACAATTTAGGGTTTTTAATCAAATTCCATAATGAAAATACAACTGCCAAACCAGCAGTAATATATAATAATGCCATTGCAAATGATATATACGGTGATATAATACTGCCTTGCAAACTAGCAGCATCAGGATTAATTGCATCAAATGCATCATCTCCTACCATGATTATTCTTACCAAAAAGAATACCGCAATAATACCAATCGCACCTGCAACTAATGATAATATTTTTGATAACTTACTATTCATAATTTTATTATTTATTTCTGATCAAAAGATCAACTAGTTTAATTGATGCGTCTTCCATGTCATTTACAATACCATCTATTTTTGAAATGATATAATTATAAAATATTTGAAGAATAATTGCAACAACCAAACCAAATACTGTTGTTAATAATGCCACTTTAATACCACCTGCTACAACAGTTGGAGAAATATCACCCGCTGCTTCAATTGAATCAAATGCGCTAATCATACCAATTACCGTACCCATGAAACCAAGCATTGGTGCAAGAGCAATAAAAAGTGCTAACCATGAGGTATTTTTTTCTAATAAGCCCATTTGAACTCCTCCGTATGCTACAACCGCTTTTTCAGCAGCATCAACACCTTCGTCCATTCTGTCTAATCCTTGGTAAAAGATTGAGGCAACAGGTCCTTTTGTATTTCTACATACTTCTTTAGCAGCTTCAACACCACCGCTTTTTAAAGCTTCTTCTACTTCACCTACTAACTTATCGGTATTAGTGGTAGCCATATTAAGGTAAATAATTCTTTCAATTGCAATTGCTAATCCTAATATTAAAGTTACCAATACAATTCCCATAAAAAATGGTCCACCTTCAATAAAGCGTTGCTTTAAAACTTGGTGAAATGTTTTGTCTTCAAGAGCAGGTTCTGCTTGTGCATAAATACTTTGTGCCGAGCTTAAGATCATTAAACCTGTAATCGTCAAGGTTGTAAATACTTTTTTCATTTTTAAAATTCTTTGTTATTAAATTTAGTTAACGGGTTAAAGATATAAAATTTTTATCATTCAAACACAATTCGCGGAGAGAAAGGGATTCGAACCCTTGTTATAATTCCTTATAAACACGCTTTCCAAGCGTGCGCCTTAAGCCACTCGGCCACCTCTCCCACATAGTGTTCTAAAAGGAATGGCAAGTAACAAAAAATTATTTATTTGAAAAAATATATCTTAATAAAAATTTTATTTTATTGTTAATAACTCAGCTCGCCACGTAAAGATTTCTCAAATAATTCTTTAATATCTTCAAATAAAATACCAACTCCCAACAGATATCTTAGTTTTGCTATTGCCGACTCTGTAGTGATATCTTTTCCACTTATTACCCCAATACTCTGCAATTCACTACTTGTCTCATAATACCCCATATTTACGCTTCCACTTAAACATTGGGTTACATTAATTATTGGTATTTTCTTATCAATAGTTTCTTTTAATAAATCGATAAACCAAATATTTGTAGGTGCATTTCCTGAGCCATAGGTTTCTAATATCACTCCATTTAAGTTTGGAATATTAAGGATACTTTTTACAACTTGCTCTTTTATTCCTGGGAAAAGTTTTAAGATAACAACGTTATCTTCGATCTTCTTTCTTACAATTAGACCTTTATTATTTTCTTTTCGAAGGTAAGCATCATTAAAATTTAGATGTACTCCACTCTCTGCCAAAGGTGGAAAATTTGGTGATTGAAATGCTTCAAATTGTTCTGAACTTATTTTTGTTGTTCTATTGGCTCGATAAAGTTTATACTCAAAATATAAACAAACCTCATTTATTATTGGAGTTCCGTTTTCCTGTCTTGCTGCAATTTCAAATGCCGTAATTAAGTTTTCTTTTGCATCTGTCCTTAGGTCTCCTATTGGTAATTGAGAGCCTGTAAAAATTATAGGTTTATTCAAATTTTCAAGCATAAAACTAATTGCCGAAGAAGTATATGACATGGTATCTGTACCGCTTAAAATTACAAACCCATCTACTTCTTCATAGTTTTCTTCAATAATGTCTACAATTTTTATCCAATATTTTGGCGACATGTTAGACGAATCTATTAGTTTTGAAAAACTAATAGTTTTGATATTACAATCCAATAAATTTAATTCTGGTATTTTTTCTTTTATCTGATCAAAATCAAAAGCTTTTAAAGCATTTGTCTTATAATCTTTTACCATACCAATAGTACCTCCGGTATAAATCAATAATATATTTGGTATTTTTATCATATATTTACGGTTCAAATAATTTATGTTGTAAAGTTATTACAATTATATATGAAATTTATCAAACTTTAAAAATATTAAAAAATGTCAGGTGCTTACTTATTGATTTTAGTTATTGGTGGAATTGGGATGCTTGTGCAATACCAATTAAAACATAAATTTAAAAAATATTCTCGTTTACATTTACAAAATGGCCTTAGTGGAAAAGAAATAGCCGAAAAAATGTTAGCAGATAATAATATTAATGATGTAAAAGTTGTTTCTTCCAAAGGTATGTTAACCGATCACTATAATCCACAGAACAAAACTGTAAATTTAAGTGAAGGTGTTTACAATCAAAGAAATGCTTCTGCAGCTGCAGTTGCTGCTCATGAATGTGGTCATGCTATTCAACATGCAACATCATACAAATGGCTACAATTAAGATCTAAATTAGTTCCAACTGTTGGAATTTCTTCTAAATTAGCTTCTTTCTTATTAATTGCAGGAATTTTTACAGTTAATTCTTTCCCTCAATTATTACTTCTCGGAATAATTTTCTTTGCTGCTACTGTAATATTTAGTCTTGTTACTCTTCCTGTTGAGTATGACGCAAGTAATAGAGCATTAGCCTGGTTAGAAAATAAAAATATGCTTACTAACGAAGAGCAAGGAGCTGCGAAAGACGCTTTAAAATGGGCAGCTAGAACTTATGTCGTTGCTGCACTAAGCTCATTAGTAACTTTACTCTACTATCTAAACATCTATAGTAGTAGAAGTTAATAATTATGTATTTAGATTTTTATTTGTCTATCAATTTGTTGATCTAACGAAATAAATGTTTCTGTTCGAGAAACTCCTTTTATGTTTTGGATATCATGATTTAATACTTGCATTAAATGTTCATTATCTCTACACAGTATTTTTACAAATATTGCATAATTACCTGTAGTATAATGACTTTCGATAACTTCATTAATCTCTTTTAATCTTTTAACTGCTTCATTATATTTACTTGAACTATCTAAAAATATACCTATAAAAGCCAGAGTTTTAAATCCTAAAACCTTTGGGTTCATTATAAATTTTGAGCCTGCAATTAAGCCTGAAACTTCTAATTTACGCAATCGCTGATGGATAGCTGCTCCAGAGATTCCTACTTCACGAGCAATACTTAAAATTGGCGTTCTAGCATTTTGCATCAATTTATTTAATATTATCTTATCTATACCATCAATTTTAAAATCTTTATCCTTTATCATAAACTTATTGTTTGAAAGTAAAATTAAATAAAAAAAGAGGATATAAAAAATATACCCTCTTTTTGTTTATAATTATTAATCATATTTAAGATTCTGGTTCTAATTCAAAATCTTCCATAAATTTTGTTGTATAATTTCCTTCAATATAATCTTGATCTTCCATTAATTGTCTATGGAAAGGAATTGTTGTTTTAACTCCTTCAATTATAAATTCATCTAAAGCTCGTTTCATTTTACTAATTGCTTCTTCACGAGTTTGTGCAGTTACAATAAGTTTTGCTACCATCGAATCATAATTTGATGGAATTACATAACCGGCATACACATGTGTATCTATACGAACTCCATGTCCGCCTGGCGCATGAAAAATATTGATTTTTCCAGGTGAAGGTCTAAAATTGTTATATGGATCTTCTGCATTAATTCTACATTCGATAGAATGCTGAGTTGGAAAATAATTAATTCCTACAATTTGTATTCCAGCAGCGGCTTTAATCTGCTCTCTAATAAGATCAAAATTAGAAATAACTTGCTCAGTTATTGGATGTTCTACCTGAATCCTGGTATTCATTTCCATAAAAAAGAAATTTCTATGCTTATCTACTAAAAATTCAACTGTTCCGACACCTTCATATTTAATAAATTCTGATGCTTTTACAGCTGCTTCACCCATCTTTTCACGAAGTGTATCAGTCATAAAAGGTGAAGGAGTTTCTTCGGTTAGTTTTTGATGACGACGTTGAATTGAACAATCTCTTTCTGATAAATGACAAGCATTGCCCTTAGAATCTCCAATTATTTGGATTTCGATATGGCGAGGTTCCTCAATTAATTTTTCAATATACATTGCATCATTTCCAAAGGCTGCTTTTGATTCAGCTCTAGCTGCATCCCAAGCATTTTGAAGATCTTCTTCTTTCCAAACAGCACGCATACCTTTTCCTCCACCTCCGGCAGTTGCCTTCAGCATAACAGGATATTTAATTTTTTTAGCAAGCTTTTTTGCTTCAGCAAATGATTTTAAAATTCCTTCAGAACCTGGAATTGTAGGAATTCCGGCTTTTTTCATCGTCTCTCTAGCCGAAGCCTTATCTCCCATTTGATCAATCATATCTGGAGATGCACCAATAAATTTGATGCCATTTTCTTCACATATCTTTGAAAAATGAGAATTCTCAGACAAAAACCCGTACCCTGGATGAATTGCATCTGCATTAGTTATTTCAGCTGCAGCAATAATATTTGATATCTTTAAATAGGACTCACTACTTGATGGAGGCCCAATACAAACTGCTTCATCAGCAAATTTTACATGTAAGCTTTCTTCGTCAGCAGTTGAATAAACAGCCACAGATTTAATTCCCATCTCTCTACATGTTCTAATAATACGAAGTGCAATCTCGCCCCTATTGGCAATTAATATTTTTTTAAACATAATTTTAGAATTAGGTTTATTTGTAATTCAAACGATAAAATAATTAACTAGTATTGTTAAAACAATCTAAGCAGGTTCAACCAAAAATAAAGGCTGATCAAATTCAACTGGTGAAGCATCATCCACCAAAACTTTTACAATTTTACCTGAAACTTCTGATTCAACTTCATTGAATAATTTCATTGCTTCAATAATACAAACTGTATCACCTTCAGAAATGATATCTCCTACTTTTACAAAATCAGACTTTTCTGGTGCAGGTTTTCTGTAAAACGTTCCAATAATTGGTGATTTAACTGTAAGATATTTTGCACTATCATCTGTATCTTGATTTGGCTCATCTCCTTTTACTTGTTCTATAGCAGGTTCAATAAATTGTTGAGACACCGGAAATTGCGATGTAGGAACTTGTTGAACTATCGTAGTTTCAGTTTTCCCTGTACCAGTTTTAATAGTGATTTTAATATCTTTTTTCTCTATCTTAACTTCACTAACACCCGACTTTGCGACAAATTTAATTAAATTTTGTATTTCTTTTATTTCCATAATATTTGTTTTTATGAATTTTTATTAAGAATTATATGCCCATTTTAAATAGATGGCACCCCATGAAAAACCTCCACCGAAAGCAGCAAATATAATATTATCTCCTTTATTTAATTGACTTTCAAAGTCGGCTAATAATAGTGGTAATGTTGCAGAAGTTGTATTACCATATTTTTCAATATTTAGCAACACTTTTGAAGCATCTAATTTCATTCTTCTTGCTGTTGCTTCAACAATACGCTTATTTGCTTGGTGAGCAGCTAGCCATGCAACATCATCATGGGTAAGATTATTTCTTTGCATTATCTTTTCACTAACATCAGCCATATTAAATACAGCATTTTTAAATACGGTTTGCCCATCTTGACGAGCAAAATGCAATTTATTTTGAACAGTTTCTACTGAAGCTGGTAATACTGAGCCTCCTGCAGGAACTTGCAGAAATTCCCTACCGCTTCCATCTGTTCGTAAATATTCATCTTGTAATCCCAAACCTTCATTGTTAGGCTCAAACAAAACGGCTCAAGCACCATCACCCAAAATAATACATGTTGCTCGATCTGTATAATCTATCATTGATGAGTTTTTATCTGCACCAATTAATAATACTTTCTTATACTTTCCAGATTCTATATATCTAGCTGCTGTTGTCATTCCATATAAAAAACTAGAACAAGCAGATTCTATATCAAACGAAAAAGCTTCGGTTGCACCTATTTTAGTAGCAACATAAGCTGCTGTTGATGCAGCTTGCATATCTGGTGTAGCTGTCGCTACAATAACAAGTTCTATTTCTTTGGGGTCTAAATTGTTTTTTGCAAGAAGATTATTTGCAGCTTTAATTGCCAAATAAGATGATCCTTTACCTTCACCCTTTAAAATTCTTCTCTCTTTTATACCTGTACGCGAAGTTATCCATTCATCATTGGTATCTACCATAGTTTCCAATTCCTGATTTGTTAAAATATAATCAGGTACATATTTTCCAACGGCTGTTATTACTGCAGAAATTTTGGTCATTATTAAAAATTTAGTGATGTGTTTTTAAAAAATAATTTAATCAAACACCTTTTAAAAAACAGTTGTCAAAGTAAAGAAATTTATTTGTGCTTTTTTAGATAAAAAGCACTTTTTATCTAAAAAAACCCTAAAAAACACAAAAAAACCCTCAAAATGAGGGTTTTTTTGTGTTTTTTAGGGTTTTAAATTATGCTACATTTTCAGCAGAATCTATTAAAATCTGACCTCTATAGTATAATTTTCCTTCATGCCAATGTGCTCTATGGTATAAATGAGCTTCACCAGTTGTTGGATCTTTAGCAATTTGTGGAGCAACTGCCTTATAGTGTGTTCTTCTTTTATCTCTTCTTTGTTTTGAGATTTTTCTCTTAGGATGTGCCATCGCTATATTTTTTTATTAATTATTAATTTTTTTAAATCTGCCCATCTCGGGTCAATTTCAGTTTCCTCATTTTTATAATCAGGATGTAATCTTTCAAGCCTTTCAACTGTTTCTGACTGCATTGTGCCGTCTAAAACTCTGGGATGAATTCTTTTTGTTGGTGTAGCTAAAACAATCATTTCATATATGAATTGTGCTACATTAATTTGGTGCTCTTCATGAGGAATAACAAGTAATTCATCATTATCGTCATTATACTCAAAACCAAATTTAACAACAATCTTTAAATCTCCTTCTATTGGTTGGTCGTAATATTCATTACTTATATCACAAACTACTTCAACATTTCCTTTTGCTGTAAAAAATAATTCCAGCAAAGTGTCCTTTTTGATAAATTCTAAAACAACTTTTATATCAGAATTTTTAAAATCATCAAAATTAAAAGCTTCAAAGAACGTGGTATCAATTTCATATTCAAATTGATATTTCCCAGATTTTAATCCGGCAAAAGGAATATCAAATTCTTTTAACCGTTTCATTTCTATATTAATTTGAGCGCGCAAAGATAAAAAAATATTCTTATTTATAAAAATAGATTCAATATTTTTTAAAACTTTATCTTTTAGCTATATTTAACTGATTCTCTACTAAATCTTCATATTCACTTCTTGTTTTAAATATTTGTATGGCTTTAAATACTGCTTCTGTAAATGAACCGTAGTCTGCCATATTTTTCCCTGCAATATCATATGCAGTACCGTGATCTGGCGAAGTTCTAATTTTACTTAATCCAGCAGTAAAATTTACTCCTTTACCAAATGATATTGTTTTAAATGGCCCTAAACCTTGATCGTGATACATTGCTAGCACACCATCAAATTTTTTATAAGCTCCTGAACCAAAAAAACTATCAGAAGCATAGGGTCCATAAACTAATTTACCTGTTTTCTGTATTTCTTCAATTACAGGTTTTACGATTTCATCATCTTCATTTCCAATTACACCATTATCACCATTATGAGGATTTATTCCAAGTATTGCAATTTTAGGTTTAGATATATTAAAATCTCTTATTAAAGAGTCATGCATAATACCAACCTTATTTTTAATTCTATCAGCTGTAATAGCTTCTACCACATCTTTCAATGGAATATGACCAGTAATTAGTCCTAATCTAATCTCATCCGTAAGTAAGATCATTAAACTTTCTCCAGACAAATTAGCTTCTAAGTATTCTGTATGCCCCTTGAAATTAAAATCATCCGATTGGATATTATGCTTATTAATTGGTGCCGTAATCAAAACATCAATTTCGCCATTTTTTAATGCTTTAGTGGCACTTTCTAGCGACTTAAAGGCATATTTCCCTGAAATCTCCGTAGGCTTCCCTAATTCAATCGAAACATTCTCTTTCCAAATATTAACTAAATTTAGTTTATTTTGTAAGGCTCTACTAGAAAAGTCAATTCCATTTATGGGTGTTTTAATATTTAAAGCCTTTTTATGATAGCTAGCAGTTTTTGAAGAACCAAAAATAATTGGTGTACAAAAATCTAACATTCTGTTATCTTCAAAAGATTTTAAGATAATTTCTAATCCAATTCCATTCAAATCTCCAACTGAAATTCCAACTTTAATTTTTTCTAATTTTCTCATAAATTCCCTAATAATTGCTAAATTTGGACTACATTTTAAAACTTATTCTTTCAATAATAAATAAGTAAATTTTGTACAAAGTTAATCAATTAAAATAACAAAAATGTTTACAGGAATAATAGAAAAATTTGGGATAGTTACAAATCTTAATAAAGATAAG
>DAOUQH010000003.1 GCA_030625645.1 Flavobacteriia bacterium
ACTCCCCTATTAAGAGCGCTTCAAGCTGTTGACAAACACGCCACGGCTGTTGCTAAATATTTTGATAAAAATGTAACTAAAGTTAATGCCTCATTAGGTGTTGAACAAGAATATTTTTTAATTGACAAAGCTCTTGTTATATCTCGTCCAGATCTTTTAATGACAGGACGTACATTATTGGGTCATGGATCTGCCAAAGGTCAGCAATTAGATGATCATTATTTTGGAAGTATTCCGCAAAGAGCTATGAATTTTATGCGCGAGTTAGAATCGGAATGTATGAAATTAGGAATTCCTGCAAAAACTCGTCACAATGAAGTAGCTCCAAATCAATTTGAATTGGCTCCTATTTATGAAGAAGCAAATCTAGCTGTAGATCATAATTCATTAATGATGGATATAATGGGGAAAATTGCTTCAAAACATAACTTAAGAGTTTTATTACACGAAAAACCATTTGCTGGAATTAATGGTTCTGGTAAACACAATAACTGGTCATTAACTACAGATACCGGTGTAAATTTATTAGGCCCTGGAAAAACTCCTATGCGGAATTTACAATTCTTAACATTCTTTATCAATACAATTAAAGCAATTAGAGAATACGAAGAATTAATGCGAGCAGGTATTGCATCAGCAAGTAATGATCACAGACTGGGAGCAAACGAAGCTCCACCAGCAATTATTTCTGTATTTATTGGTGCGCAATTAACTAAAGTATTAAATGAACTAGAAAGTGTTACTGATGGTAAATTATCACCAGAAGAAAAAACTGATCTTAAATTAAATGTTGTAGGTAAAATTCCTGAAATTTTATTAGATAATACCGATAGAAACCGAACTTCACCTTTTGCCTTTACAGGAAATAAATTTGAATATAGAGCAGTTGGATCAACAGCAAATAGTGCAAATCCAATGACTGTTTTGAATACTATTATAGCAAAACAATTAAAAGACTTTAAAATACAAGTTGATAAATTAATTAAAAATAAAGATCTTAAAAAAGATGAAGCTGTTTTCAATGTATTACGCGAATATATTAAAGAATCAAAAGATATTTTATTTGAAGGCAATGGATATGGTCAAGAGTGGGAAGATGAAGCTGCAAGACGCGGACTAAGCAATAACAAAACAACTCCTTTAGCAATTAGAGCAAAAATTAGCAAAAAATCTATTGATCTATTTGAAGAAATGGAAGTTATGAGTAAAGTTGAATTAGAGGCTAGGCATGAAATTGAATTGGATGAATATTCATTAAGAATACAAATTGAAGGTAGGGTTTTAGGTGATATCGCATTAAATCACATTATTCCAACAGCTGTTAATTATCAAAATAAATTAATTAAAAATGTAACAGGTTTAAAAAATCTATTCGGAAAAGATTTTGAAACTATCTCTAAAGAACAAATGGATCTAATCAGGAAGATTTCTGAACATATATCTGGCATTACAACCAAAACAAAAGCAATGGTTGAAGAGCGCAAAAAAGCAAATAAATTAGAAGATGCTGAAGAAAAAGCTATTGCCTATTGTGATAATATAAAGCCTTATTTTGATGAAATAAGATACCATTGTGATAAACTAGAATTAATGGTTGACGATGAATTATGGCCATTAACTAAATATCGTGAAATGTTGTTTACGAGATAATTGTTAGAATATGATTATATTTAAAGTCCCATATTTAATTAGTTTAATATGGGATTTTATTTGAACATTTAATTGTAATACTTATCACTTAACTTGATGGGTTTTGCTGTTTCTTTGTAAAAAAAACAAAAGCAAAAGAAAATGGGATTCTTTAACTTATTTGACGGAAATAATACCACTTCAATTGAGGAATATTTAGATAAAGATGCAATTGTAGTTGATGTTAGAACAGTACATGAATTTGCAAGAGATCATGTAGAAGGCTCAAAAAACATTCCACTTAATGCCATCACAAGCCAATTTAAAGAAATGATAGAACTAGGTAAACCTATTATCACTTGCTGCCATAGCGGTGCAAGAAGTGGATCTGCAGCAAATATTTTAAAACAGAATGGTATTGATGCAATTAATGGTGGGCCATGGCAAAATGTTGATTCTTGTATAAAAAAATAATTTATAGAAGTGCTATGTCATGTCATTTTTTATTGAATCTAATTTGAGGATAATTAGTTTCTAAAATATTTATTCTCTCTTTTAATTTCTTTAAAAATTCCTGATGTTTCTTAGATTCAATTCTAAATGGTTTGTGCTGTAATGATTTTTGAATTCCGTTAACTTCTTCCATAATAGGATAAACTTTTTTATCAATCCAAGAGTTAAAAAACTTTCCCCAAATATATTCCATCGCTATTTCATTTGGATGAATTAAATCACTTTTGTAAAATCTATAATCTCGTAAATCATCCATCATAATTTCAAATGAAGGAAAATAAAAAATACGTTTATTGTCAATAATTTCATGAATTGCCGAAAGCAAAAATGCCTTACTCAATGAATTCTCAGCCAAACCATCTTTAACATGCCTTACCGGACTAACCGTAAATAAAAAAGTAGCAGATGGGTTAATAGACCTAATTTTTTTAATTGTACTCCTTAAACTTTCAACAATCTCAGCAATAGAAAGTAATTCATTATTAAATTCCTTTTGTGAAACTTTATGACAATTAGCTACCAAATCTGAGGTTTCTTTAAAACGATAAACTCTTGCGGTACCAAGAGTAATAAAAATATGTGAAGCAGTTTCTAATGAAATGTTTGATTTTTGAATTTCATAATTTATTTTAGTTAAAATTTTATCCTCTTTATCAGATGAAAATCTGGTATGATGGTTAAAGCTAAACCACATATCATTGTAGAAATTCAAATCGTTCTTTGTATATTTTAAATTATCTACAGAATCTGATATTGCTTTTTCAATTGCTAAAGGATTGAAAATAATACCATGTGAATTAGAAGTATTATTAAACTTAAAATGATTAAAATGAGTTTCTATATTTTCAGTAAAACATGAACCAAAAAGTACAATATTCGAATTATAATCAATTAGACTTTCCTGTTTTGGTATATTTATTTCAGTACGGAATTTCATAAAAAGACAATTTTAGTTTTGACTATCAGAAAAATATCAATTCATAAGGTTTTCATTAAGCGGCTTTTGTAAAGAAACAAAATGTTGCATAATCGTATCTTTAGAAACCTTCCAAATTCTAAATCCTAAATCACTAACAGAATCTAAATTTTTACTCGTTGCTTCACCGCTTACTAATTGAATGTTTTTATAGTTATTAATTAGTGGTTTATGGGCATGCCCTGATAGATAGGCAACAACATTATTTTGATCAAATAGATTTAATAATTCTTTTCTCTTTTCTAGAGGTAGATTAAAGTATCCTTCTTGTTCCTCAAAATTATTTACAAATAATGGATAATGACCTATAATAAAAATTGGTTGCTTTTTTAACATAATAGATTTAAGTGTTTCTTTAAACCAATCATCGTGTTTTTTTGACTCATTTATAATATCCTCTTTCCATAATTGGGAATTGGTTACCACAAATGAGAATCCTTTATTTTCAATTTTATAATAATCCTTCCCAATAGTTTTCCTATAAAAACTAAGTGTTGAGTCATTTGGAATATTTCCTACATCGTGGTTTCCAGGAGCACAATAACATGGTATATTAAATTTATCTCTAATATTTTTGAAATCTGCATACGAACTATCTGTAGCATCATTAACTAAATCGCCACAAATAAGAACAAAATCAGGATTGATTGAGTTAATTTGTTTTACTGCCTGATTGAAAGTTTTAATATCATGATTATGACCACCCATACCTAGTTGTGTATCGCATAGTTGTACAAAAGTGAAAGAATTATTTTCTTTTTTTGAACATGATAATGCTAAAAAAAGAACAAACCCCGCAAAATACTTATGAAAATGTAACATAATAATTTTTAAAAGATAGCTTTATAAGATTCAATAATTTAATGTTCTACTTCAAATAATCTTTTGACTTTTCCAGAGCTTCTTTAATTCCACCTGGATTTTTACCTCCAGCAGTCGCAAAGAAAGCCTGACCTCCACCTCCACCTTGAATGTATTTTCCAAGTTCTCGAACGATTGTTCCGGCATTAAGGTTTTTTTCTGAAACTAAAATTTTTGAAATATAAACTGTTAAAATAGCTTTGTCATTAAGCTCTGACCCAGCTATAAAAAATAAATTATCAACTTTATTGGCAATATCAAATGCTAACTTTTTAATAGCTCCTCCATCCATTTCCACTTTAGCAGAAATAAAATTAACACCGTTAATCTCCTCAATATTTTTAATCAAATCATCTTTTAATGAACCTGCTTTTTCATTTAAAAGCTGTTCTAAATTTTTCTTTAATTTTATATTTTCATTTTGTAAATTATTGATAGTCTGCAAAACGTTAGCGGGATTTTTTAAGCTACTTTTTATTTGAATAAGTTCTTGATTTTTTGCAATAAAATAATCTTTTACTCCATCATTTGTAATGGCTTCAATTCTCCTAATTCCTGCGGCAATAGCACCTTCTGAAGTTATTTTAAAATACCAAATATCGCCTGTGTTTTGCACATGTGTACCACCACAAAGCTCCATTGATGATCCAAACTTTATAGTTCTTACAGTATCTCCATATTTTTCTCCAAATAACATTAAAGCACCTTGTTTATGCGCTTCCTCTAAAGGAATATTTCTGTTTTCTTCTAACGAAATTTTCTCACTGATTCTTGCATTTATGAAATTTTCAATATTTTTTATTTCTTCTTCAGTTAATTTTGAAAAATGTGAAAAATCAAATCGCAAACCTTTTGAATTTACAGCCGACCCCTTTTGCTCTACATGCTCACCTAAAACTGAACGCAATGCTTGATGCAATAAATGTGTAGCCGAATGGTTGCATGCTATTCTGAACCTTACTTTTGTACTAACAATCACCTTGAATTTTTGATGAATCTCTTTAGGTAAATTCTTAGTATAATGTAAAATTAAATTATTCTCTTTTTTTGTGTCAATAATATAAATTACATCACCATTAGAAGTTTCTAAAACACCTTGATCACCTATTTGTCCTCCTCCTTCTGGATAAAATGGAGTCATATTAAAAACCAACTGGTACATGTCACCATCTTTTTTGGTAGTTACTTTTCTATAACGAGTTATCTTAATACTCGCTTCTAAATAATCATAACCTATAAACTCTTCAACATCATCATCTATCAAAACAACCCAATCAGAAGTATCAATACTTGCTGCTGCACGAGAACGGATTTTTTGTTTTTCCATTTCAACTGCAAAGCCTTTTTCTTCAAATTTTAATCCTTTTTCTCTTAAAATTAATGCTGTTAAATCTTTTGGAAAACCGTAAGTATCATATAACTCAAAGCCTTTTGCTCCACGAACAGTTTCTCCTTTTGTACTTTCAATAATATTATCTAATAATACTAAGCCTTGATCTAGTGTTCGTAAAAACGATTTCTCTTCTTCCTGAATTACACCGGAAACCAATTGTTTTTGAGCTTTAATTTCGGGAAATGATTTTCCCATTTGTTTACCTAATACATCTACCAATTTATAAATAAAAGCTTCTTTTTGATCTAAGAAAGTAAATCCGTAACGAATTGCTCTTCGTAATATCCTTCTTATTACATAACCTGCACCATTATTTGAAGGCAATTGTCCATCCGCAATAGCGAAAGCAACAGCACGAACATGATCTGCAATTACACGAATAGCAATGTCAACCTTTTCATTTTTACCGTAAATATTATTGGTAATTGTTTCAATTTCCTTAATTAAAGGCATAAAAACATCGGTATCATAATTTGATTGTTTGTTTTGTAAAACCATACACAATCTTTCAAATCCCATTCCGGTATCCACATGTTTTGCAGGAAGATTTTCTAGACTTCCATTGGCTTTACGGTTAAATTCCATAAAAACCAGATTCCATAATTCTACAACCTGCGGATGATCCTTATTCACCAATTCTTTACCCGATAACTTTTCTTTTTCTTCCTTTGAACGAATATCTACATGTATTTCACTACAAGGCCCGCATGGTCCTTGTGCACCCATTTCCCAAAAATTATCATTTTTATTTCCGTTAAGGATTCTATCTTTATCAATATATTTAGCCCAATTATCGTATGCTTCCTGATCAAATTCTAAACTATCTTCTTCGCTTCCTTCAAAGACAGTAACATATAAATCATTTTTATTAATTTTTACAACTTCGGTAAGAAACTCCCATGCCCAAGCAATAGCTTCCTCCTTAAAGTAATCACCAAAACTCCAGTTTCCTAACATTTCGAACATAGTGTGATGATATGTATCCATACCCACTTCTTCCAAATCATTGTGTTTTCCCGAAACTCGTAAACATTTTTGAGTATCGGCAATACGATTTACCTCTACTTTTTTTTGTCCTAAAAAATATTCTTTAAACGGATTCATACCAGCATTAACAAACATTAATGTTGGGTCATTTTTATTAACTAATGGTGCAGAAGTAACTATTTTATGCTCTTTGGAAATGAAAAAATCTAAAAATTTTTGTCTTATCTCTTGTGAAGTCATGGCTATAAATTATGTCTATTTTTGATATGTTTATTTGTTAGTAACAAAAAAATTGTAATTTTGTTGACTGTGCTTAGTATTTTTAACTAATTAATTGCAAAAATAATACAATTAAAGTATATGGCGAAAGTAAAATATTATTACGACTCCGACACTCTATCTTACAGGAAAATAGAGTATCGTAAACGCGATAAATTTAGGAAGTTGATATTGTTTACAGCTGCATCGATAATGTTTGGTTTTTTATTTATGCTTTTTTCGGCTCAATTTATTGAATCTCCTAAAGAGAAAGCAATGAAACGAGAGCTAGAAAACATGAAATTAAATTATAAATTATTAGATAAAAAGATAGCTCAAGCCGAAAGTGTTTTGTCTGATATACAAGAAAGGGATAACAATATTTACCGAATGTATTTTGAGGTAAACCCAATACCAGACGAACAAAGAAAAGCAGGTTTTGGTGGTGTTAATCGTTATAAAACTCTTGAAGGATTCGATAATTCGGAAATGATAATAGAAGCTTCCAAAGATTTAGATATCCTATCAAAAAGACTGTATATTCAGTCAAAATCATTAGATGAAATATCTATTTTAGCTAAAGATAAAGAAGAACTTTTAGCTTCTATTCCCGCAATTCAACCTGTAGCAAATGAAAATTTAACTCGAATGGCTTCTGGCTATGGATGGAGATCAGACCCCTTTACAAAAGCAAGAAAGAAACATAAAGGAATGGACTTTACTGCTCCTCGAGGAACTCCAATTTATGCAACTGGTAACGGAAAAGTAATAAGAGCAGACAATAGTTCATCAGGTTTTGGAAAACATATAAGAATCGATCATGGTTTTGGCTACATTACCCTTTATGCACACATGTCAAAATACAATGTAAAAAAAGGAAAAAAAGTAAAACGTGGTGATATTATAGGCTTTGTTGGAAATACAGGAAGATCAAAAGGAGCACACTTACATTATGAAGTAAGATATAATGGAACTCCTATTAATCCAATAAACTTTTATTATGGAGATTTATCTCCTAAAGAATTTATAGAAATGTTGAAAAATGCTTCGCAAGAAGGACAATCATTTGACTAATGCATATAGACTTACAAGACAAACGATATTATAGAATTGGTGAAGTTGCCAAGGCTTTTGATGTAAATACATCATTGATTAGATTTTGGGAAAATGAATTTGATATAATTCAACCTAAAAAAAATAAAAAAGGTAATCGCATGTTTACTCAAGAAGATGTTAAAAATTTGCAATTAATTTTTTATCTTGTCAAAGAAAAAGGTCATACCTTAGAAGGCGCAAAAATTAAATTAAAAGAAAACCCTCAAGAAATCAATAACAAACACAATATTATTGTTAGACTGGAAAATATTAAAAATGAATTATTAAATATTAAAAATCAACTATAAACTTAAAAATTA
Organism: Flavobacteriia bacterium; assembly: GCA_030625645.1. Lineage (GTDB taxonomy): Bacteria > Bacteroidota > Bacteroidia > Flavobacteriales > Flavobacteriaceae > Namhaeicola. Next base: position 8,033 of record DAOUQH010000003.1, read on the forward strand.
TTTATTATGAAAAAATGGCTTCCCTTAATTATTATATTAGTAATTATATTTGGAATTTTTAAATGGGGTGTTGGAATAAACAACACTATGGTAACCAAACAAGAAACAGCAAAAACTCAATGGGCTAATGTTGAAAGTGCATACCAACGTAGAGCTGACCTTATACCTAATTTAGTGAATACTGTAAAAGGCTACGCAAGTCACGAAAAAGAAACTTTAGAGGGTGTTATTGAAGCAAGAGCAAATGCTACAAAAACAACTATTGACCCTACAAATGTCACTCCCGAACAAATGGCTGCTTTTCAAAAATCTCAGGATGGGCTTAGCGGAGCTTTAAGTAAATTAATGGTTGTTGTTGAAAAATATCCTGATTTAAAAGCAAATCAAAACTTCTTAGAACTACAAAGTCAATTAGAAGGTACGGAAAACCGTATCAATGTTGAACGTAGAAGATATAATGAAACTGCAAAAGACTATAATATTTTTACTAAGAAATTCCCTGCATCATTATTAGCAGGAATGTTAGGGTTTGACGAACTTGTACTTTTCGAAGCTTCTGAAGGAAGCGATAAAGCACCTACTGTAGATTTTAATAATTAAGATTATATAAATAGCTTTTCTAGCCAAAGTCTCCACTTTGGCTAGATTATTTTAAATATTTTATTATGACCAATGTTGAAGAATTTTTATCAAATGAAGAAGAAAAAAAAATAATTGACGCTATTCAAATAGCCGAAAAAAATACTTCAGGTGAAATACGCGTCCATATTGAAAATAGCCATAATACTTCTTGTTTAGAACGTGCTGAAGATGTTTTTCATATTCTTCGAATGGACAATACTAAAAATGAAAATGGTGTTTTATTTTATGTATCGGTTGAAGATAAAGAGTTTGCTGTACTTGGTGATAAAGGAATTGATAGAGTTACACCCGATGATTTTTGGGATAGTATAAAGAATCGAGTTTGTGGTGAATTTGCCAAAGGAAATAATGCTGATGGTTTAATACTAGGCATCATTGAAGCCGGTCAAAAATTAAATAAATTCTTTCCTTACCAAAGTGATGACAAAAATGAATTACCTGATGAAATTTCTAAAGGTTAATTCTTAAGTTAAACCATCAATTTTTCAACTAAAAATTTCTAAAAATGTCTGTTTTCTACAAACTTCCTGTAAAAGAAATAATACGCGAAACCCAAAATACCGTATCTATTCTTTTTGATATTCCTGAAAATTTAAAAAATGAGTTTCATTTTATACCAGGTCAATATATTACTATAAAACAAGAGATTAATGGCGAACTTCTTCGTAGAGCATATTCAATTTGTTCTTCACTAAAAAGTGATGAGATTAGAATTGCTGTTAAAGCAATTGATAATGGAAAATTTTCTGTTTTTGCCAATACCAAATTAAAAGAAGGAGATATTTTAGAAGCTTCAATTCCCGAAGGAAAATTTATTTTACAAACAGATAAAGAAAATAATAATGATTACATTGCTTTTGTTTCTGGAAGTGGAATTACTCCAGTTCTATCAATGATTGAAACTGTTTTAGAAATAGAAAAGAATAGTAAATTCATATTGATCTATGGAAATAAAAGTTCTGACCAAACAATCTTTAAAACCAAACTAGATAAACTTTCTAAATTATATCCTAATAATTTTGAAGTAAATTATGTTTTTAGTCAAAAAACAGAAGATTACGCTTTGTCTGGAAGAATTAATAAGGATATCGTTTCAGAAATAACCAAAAATAAATATAAAAATATAACTTTTGACCAGGTATTTTTATGTGGCCCAGAGTCAATGATTAATACTGTAAAAGATGACTTAACAAATCAAGGTGTTTCTTCAAAAAATATTCTTTTCGAATTATTCTCAATCAGTTCTTCTATAAAAGAAAAAACAAAAGAAATTAGTGGAACATCACAAATTACTTTTATTTTAGATGAAGAAGAAGATACTTTCGAAATGCAAAAAAGTGAAACTATATTAAGTGCTGCTTTAAGAAATAATTTAGATGCACCTTACTCATGTCAGGGTGGAATCTGCAGTAGCTGTTTGGCAAAAGTTATAGAGGGCGAAGCCGTTATGGATAAAAACACAATTTTAAATGAAGAAGAGGTGTCAGAAGGTTTAATTTTAGCTTGTCAAGCACATCCAACCACATCAAAAATCATTATTGATTTTGATAATGTATAATTTTAAAATCAGCTATGATTAACGAATTTCTTAATGCAATGATTCTTGGTTTCAGCTTGGCTTTTATGGTTGGACCAGTGTTTTTTGCATTGATAGAAACTAGTATTACTAAAGGAGCACGAGCTGCCATAAGCTTTGATATTGGTGTTATGCTAGCTGATATTATTTTTATTTTACTTGCGTATTATGGAAGTGCTACATTTTTAGAGAAAATTCAAGATGACCCCAGAATATTTTTAATAGGTGGCTTAGTATTGATTGCCTATGGGTTATTTACTATATTTTACAAAAAAACCAAGAAAATAATTACAGATAAAGAATTGGTTATCGTTGAAAAAAGTAATTATTTAAACTTATTTATTAAAGGATTCTTTTTAAATTTTATCAATATTGGTGTCCTTGCATTTTGGCTTGCAATTGTAATTGCAATAAGTTCAAGTTTACAAACAGATGAAATTAGAATTTTAAAATATTTTTCAGTTGTAATTATTACTTTCTTCTTAACAGATCTATTAAAAATTGTAGCTGCAAAACAATTAAAGAAAAAGCTAACCCCTAACGTAATTAGAAAAATGAGAATTGGAATAGGTGTGTTTTTTATGGTTTTTGGATTAATATTAGCTGCTAGAAGATTTATACCTGAAGAAACAATACAAAAATTTATACCCGAAAAAACAATACAAAGTAAAGAACGTTAGTTAATCTCAAATTTTAAATTATACTTTTCAGCAATCCTTATAAAAACATCTTGTTTTCCTTCCTTTTTTAAATCGTTATACATATAACCAATTTTTCCTGCAGCATCTGCGCGATAAGGTGATTTTTGATTTGTATAGATTGTATAAGCATGCATCATATTATCTAAACCTTTTTCTTTTTCATTATTGGTATATAAAATCAAACCCAAACCATAATAACCTTCAGGGTCATCTGGATATAGAGATGTATATTTTTGATAATATTTAACAGCTTCTTTATACTCTTTTTTTAGATTGTATGTAACCGCAATATTGATTAATGGCATCTTCCCTTTCGGGTTAATTTCCAGCGATTTTTCATACGCACCAATAGCTTTTTCGTATTGATTAGTATTACGATAAGAAATACCCAAATTATCCCATGCAAAGGCAAAATTTGGATCAATTTCTATAGCTTTTTTAAATTTATTGATTGCGTTGAAATGATTGTTTTCATCCATATAATCCAAACCATCATCATAAGCTAACTGTGCCAAGACATTATTAGAAGTTGCGTGTTCAAATTTCTTATTCTCAGTAAAAGAAACCTGATTTAATGCCTTACAATTTTCAACCAAATACTTTTCAATTTTTGAATATCCATTTTTATCAATCTGGATATCCGAATCGTTATTATCTGTCTTTAATGTGGTAACTATCGCTTCTGCAATACAATTATTGATTGCTTTGTTTTTGCTTTCATCTTCAAGGTCAATTTGTGATATACAATCACATGCCCTATTTGAAATTATTTCTATTTTATCAGATTCATTTTGGCTAAAACCAAAACTAATTACAAAAAATAATAAAATTGACCCTATTCTTTTTATCATAAAAAAATTATTCACATCGGTTAACTATAAACCATAAGATGATTATATATTATTAGATTCCTGTACTACCAAAACCACCAGCACCTCTACTAGTATCGGTTAATTCTTCTACTTCAATCCACTCTGCCTGTTCATGTTTTGAAATTATCATTTGAGCAATTCTATCTCCATCATTAATAGTAAAATCATCATTTGATAAGTTTACTAAAATCACTCCTATCTCTCCACGATAATCAGCATCGACAGTTCCGGGAGAATTAAGCACCGAAATTCCAAATTTTGCAGCCAAACCACTTCGAGGTCTTACTTGAGCTTCAAACCCTACAGGAAGTGCAATAAACAAACCTGTTTTAAATATTGCTCTTTCCAGTGGTTTTAAAGTTATAGCCTCATCAATATTGGCTCTTAAATCCATTCCGGCTGAAGCCGAAGTTTCATAATTTGGTGTTTGATGTTTTGATTTATTAATTATATTAACTTTCATTTTCTAAAAATATTTTGTAATTCGTTTTTTTCTTTAAAATAAATAATGCCGAAAAATAATAATATCAAAGTAACTGAGATAAAATAATTACCTCTAAAATAGATAAATGATAAAGCTGACATTATTATAGCAAGGCCTAAATATAAAAATATTTTTTCAACAGAATAAGGTACTGCATAATACTTTTTTCCATAAAAATAAGATATTACCATCATAAATCCATAGGCAATAAGTGTAGCCCAGGCTGATGCCATATAGCCAATTTTTGGAATAAATATCAAATTAAGAACAATGGTAATTAATGCTCCAAAAATTGAAAATATCATACCATATCTTGTTCTATCAGTTAATTTATACCATACCGAAAGATTATTATAAATTCCTAAAAATAAATTTGCCAATAATATTATTGGGACAATGGCTAGTGCCTGAAAATATTCCTCTTTCCCTAAAAGCAAATTAGCAAACTGATCGATAAATGCTACAATGATAATCATAAAAGTAGCACCTACGATAGTAAACCATGTTAAGATCTTAGCATAGGTTTCTTTCGCATTTTTTTCCTTTGCATGATTAAAGAAAAACGGTTCGGCACCTAGTCTAAATGCCATTATATAAAGTGTCATAAAAACACCTAATTTATAACAAGCTGCATAAATTCCCATTTGGTCTTTTCCAATCATCTTATCGAGCAAAAGTTTGTCTAAATTTTCATTAGTCACAAAGGCCAAACTACCAAACATAATAGGTAATCCGTAAGTTAACATCTTGTAAAATAGTTGTTTATCGAACTTAAATTCGAATTTTAAAATAATTGGTAATAGTAATAATAAAGTAACAATACTTGCAATTAAATTAGCTATAAATATAAAAATAACCAATGGGTATGTGTTGTAAAAATAAAGTATAAATTGCGGTATATACAAAGTATTTTCTACAGCATAAGGCACATATAGTAAAAAATACAAGTTAAAAATTGCATAAATAATAATATTGATAATTTTATATGTAGCAAATTTTATTGGTCGGTTAGTAACTCTCAAATAAGCAAATGGAATAACCATTAGGGTGTCAAAAGTGGTAACTAAAATTAATATTTGTAAGTAAATTTCATTGGCAAAGCCAAAAAATATACTTATCTCTTTACTAAAATAAAAACTTACAAATAAGAAAAGTATCGCTGTAAAGAACAAACTAATAAATGAAGTTGAAACAACTTTTCCTTTCTCTTTTTCTTTGGTAAAAAATCGGAAAAATGCCGTTTCCATACCATAAGTTAATATGGCATTAAAATATGCTGCATAAACAAAGTATAAAGTATTTTCGGCATATTTATCAGAATGTAGAGTATTGGTGTGGAGCTTTACTAAAAGAATATTAATCGCTCTGGGCAAAACAGCAGCAATACCGTATATTATAGTATCTTTTAAAAAGCGTTTTAGTGTACTCAAACTAGAAAGTTAATTTCTACGAAAGTAAATAAAAATATTTTTAAAATTTCGATTAATTTCCACAAAAAAACCCTTACCGATATCGGTAAGGGTTTTTTTTATAAATATTAACACTATCTATGCTTCAAATTGTTCAATTGAAACATATGATCTGTTATCTCTTTTCTTTGTAAACTTAACAACTCCATCAATTTGCGCATGTAAAGTATGGTCTTTTCCCATATATACATTATCGCCAGGATGATGTTTTGTACCTCTTTGTCGTACGATGATATTTCCTGCAACAGCACCTTGACCACCAAATATCTTTACGCCTAGTCGTTTTGATTCTGATTCTCTACCGTTCTTAGAACTACCTACACCTTTCTTATGAGCCATGATATTTTCTTTTAAATATTATATTATTTTTTTGAACTATCTTTTTTAGCTGCTACTTTTTTTGGAGCTGCTTTTTTAATAGTTTTTACTTCTTCTTTTACTACAGCTTTCTTAGCAGGAGCTTTTTTGGCTACAGCTTTTTTAACTGTTTCTTTTTTATCTTCAACTGGTTTAGCCTCTTTTTTTGGAGCTGCTTTTTTAGCAGGAGCTTTAGCTGAGATATTTTCAATTTGGATTTCGGTTAAAAACTGGCGATGACCATTTTTCTTTCTATATCCTTTTCTGCGTTTTTTCTTAAAAACGATTACTTTATCACCTTTAAGGTGTTTTAAAATTTTTGCAGTCACTGCTGCACCTTTTATAGCCGGGGCGCCAATGGTTACTTTGCCATCATCTACTAAAAGAACGTTATCAAAAGAAATTTTTGAACCTTCTTCATTCTGTAAACGATTCACAAAAACCTTTTGGTCTTTTGCTACTTTAAACTGTTGCCCTGCTATCTCTACAATTGCGTACATCTGTTTATGTTTTTTACTTTTTTATAATAATTCAAGATCTATCTAAGATTTTGAGCGTGCAAATATACACTTTTTTGTTTATTTGAAAAAATATTTTAAAATTCAATTTCCTAAAACTTAATATCTGGTTATTAATAAGTTGAATTTTGTACTTTTAGACTCACTTATATATAATAATTGTATTTAATCAATGACCAAATTACCTATCGGAAAGAATAAGGAAAAATTTATTCTACTTTTATTGGCCGCAGTAAGCTTCACCAATATAATGGACTTTATGATTATGATGCCTTTAGGTCCATTATTAATGAATAAGTTTCAGCTTTCCTCCCATGAATGGAGTTTTGTAATCGCTTCTTACACTATAACTTCTGCAATATCTGGATTTTTATCCATTTTTATCATCGATAATTTTGACCGGAAAAAATTTTTAATTTTCCAATATATTGGATTCATTATTGGAACTTTTCTGGTTGGTTTTACCGATAATTATCACTTTCTACTCTTTGCACGAAGCTTTACTGGAATCTTTGGAGGAATAATTAGTGCAACTGTTTTCGCAATTGTAGGAGATTTAGTTCCAATTTCTAAAAGAGGAAAAGCAATGGGAATTGTAAGTATAGGTTTTTCTGCATCCTCCTCTTTGGGTGTGCCTTTTGGCTTATATTTAGGGACAAAATTCTACTGGCAAATGCCTTTTAGAATTATTTTAATTGTTGCAATTATTAATTTAATAGGAATTATTAAGTTTTTACCAAATATTGATACACATTTAAGAAATAGAACTTTTAGATCTCCATTAAAAATCATACTTGATTTCTTAAAAAATAAAAACCAAGTAAGAGCAATACTTCTTATGGTACTTTTACTTTTTAGTCAGTTTACAATCATTTCATTTATCGCTCCTTTTATGGTTGGAAATGTAGGATTTAAAGAGATTGAATTATCCTATATTTATTTTGCCGGAGGTATTATGACGATTTTCTCTTCACCATTTATTGGAAAATTATCTGACAAATATGGCATAAAAAAAATATATACTATTCTATTATTACTTTCAATAATACCAATAATCATTATTACAACTATGGGGAAAAGCGGTCTGATTTACGCATTATTCTGGACAACAATTTGGTTTATTTTAATTTCGGGAAGATTTATCCCAGCGCAAACCATGATATTGGGTGCAGCTAATCCTGAATCTAGAGGTAGTTTTATGGGAATTAGAGCTGCTTTTATGAGTTTAGCACAAGCGCTCGCTACATTAATTGCTGGAGCCATTATTGTAAAAGTTCCAATTTCAGGGGCAGGTGAATATGCCTTTCATCTAGAAAATTTTGAATATATAGGTGTTTTTGCAGTTATTTGTAGTTTGATTACTTTACTCATTATTAGAAAAATTAAAATTGTTTCTTAATTTTTAGCTTTATTTATTAAATACACCCCAAATAGTATTAGAATAGAAGCTGCAAACTGACTAAAATGTATTTTTTCTCCATCAAAAATACCCCAAAAAACAGCAATTATAGGTATAAGATAAGTAACCGAACTTGAAAAGATAGGTGATGATATCTTTATTAATTTATTAAATAATGTTTTTGCTAAAGCAGTACCAAAAATTGCTAAAATTGTAATATAAACTAACGAACTTGACAAATCATCAGTACTTTGAAATTTAAAAAAATTGGTGTTCCACAATATAACTAGCGCAGGAACAATAAGAATTAAAAAATTTCCAGTTGTAATTGTTAAAGCATTTAAGTGATCTAAATGTTTTTTTATTACATTAACGTTGTAAGCATAGCCAATAGAAGCAATTATTATAAAAGTAGCATAAAAATAATCTTGATCCGGATTCATTTGAGCCCCTTTTATTATCAAAAAAATTGCTCCCAACAAACCAATGATTATTCCAATAAATTGTTTTCTTATAAATGCGGTTCCAAAAAACATAACACCAATAATTAATGTATTTAAAGGCGTTAATGAGTTTAATATTGATGCAATAGAACTATCGATATTCTTGACTGCATAAGCAAATAAAAAAACAGGAAAAAATGTTCCTAGAAGTGCTGTTAAAAAAATATAAAACCAATCTTTTTTCGGAATAGTAAAAACACTTTTAAAGCTAACCATAAATAAAGCTATCGCAGAAATAATTATTCGTAAAGCTCCAACTTGAATTGGTGTTAAACCATTAAGTGCTTTTTTCATTAATATAAATGAACTTCCCCAGATTATAGAAAGTATAATTAAATAAAACCATCTTAGCTGTTTACTATTCATACTATTTGATTTTTATCATTGCAAAAATCGTTTAAATAATTTAATTTATTATTTTTGTTAGAAACAAATCATCTTTTATGTATTTTAGAAAACATATTTCCCTTTTTATTTTTTTAGTAATTTTAACTCTAGGTGCTTGTGATACAACACAGAATAAAGAAAAATTACATAGCGAAACAAAAAAAGATCTTAACGCAAATTTTAAAAAAGCAAAAATAGAAATTAAAGGTATGACATGCGAAATTGGTTGTGCCAGATTAATACAATCAAAGTTATACAAAACAGAAGGCGTTAAATTTGCTAAAATTAGTTTTGAAGATAATAATGGTATTATTGAATTTGATAAGAACAAGGTTAGCAAAGAGAAATTAATTGGAGTTATTCAAAACATAGGAGGAGGAGATTTATACAAAGTTTTGAGCTTTTCAATAATCAATGAATAATAATATCTTAATCAAAATTTTGTTTATAAATAAAAAACATATTACTTTGCGGACATTAATTTAACAAAATTTAAGAAAATATGAAATTATTAAGATTATTTTTAGCAGTTGCTATTATTAGTTCAGTTGCTATTTCGTGTAAAAAAACTACCGAAGGAGCAAAAGAAGATTTAAAAGATGCTGTTGAAAAAGCAGAAAAAAATGTTGACAAAGCTGTAGATGCTGCTGCTGATGCTGCTGATGATGCTGAAAAAGCTGCTGCAGATGCTGCAGATGCTGTTACTGATGCTGCTGGAGATATTCAAGATGCTGCAAATGATGTTGTAAAATCTGCAGGGATTAAAGTAAACTATCCTAAAGATTCTAAACTTCAAAATGAAGTTAACAATTCTATGTTAGCTATGTCAAAAGCAAACCCAAGTGTTGGGAAAATGTTCAATAATGCCTACGGATATGCTGTATTTCCTAAAATTACAAAAGGAGGTTTAGTAGTTGGTGGTGCTGGTGGAAAAGGATTGGTGTTTGTTGACAATAAAGTAATTGGGTCAGCTACATTAATGCAAGCAACTATTGGCGCTCAAGTTGGTGGACAACAATACTCTGAATATGTTTTCTTTGAAACTAAAGCAGCAATGCAGCGTTTTAAAAATAATAAATTCAAATTTGCAGGTGCTGCATCAGCAGTAGCTTTAGATAAAGCTGTTTCAGATAATATTGATTATCAAGAAGGAGTTGCTGTTTATACTTTCTCAAATAAAGGAGCTATGGCTGAAGCTGCTGTAGGTACTCAAAAATTCAAATACAAAGCTGGTATTAAATAAACTGGTTGAATTTTTTAAACACATAAAAAAACCTCAAACTTAATGTTTGAGGTTTTTTTATGTGTTTAAAAAATTGATGGTGATATTTATATACATTAAAATTTAATTAATTTTTCCATTCAAAACTCTCCATCAAATGCTTCAAATCTTTTTCAATATAATTAATAGCAGGTAAAATCGAATCATAATTTGGTTGTACTTCAAAATACAAAGCACCTGTAATGAAATGTTTTGTACTATCAGTTAAATGAAATTGAACAGGTGAAGCTGCATTTCCGGTAACTTCATAAATAGCACCATAAGTCTTGTTTACAGAATTATTAAAAGGAGTTGAACTAATTTCATCTGCTTTTATAGCATGATTAAATGTGAGTTTCTCTGACTCTATAAAAAGCTCTTTTAAATTATTATCAATTGTTCGGTAAGTAATGTTAACTGATGCCTTTAAGTTTGGATATTCAATATTAACCCAGCATTTGTTATTAATAGAAGCTTTCGCTTGATTAGAAATTTGGAATGTATATGGGCAATTTGAATTTATCTCTGAATATTCTGGTTTTTGATATTCTAATCGTAATTGGGCTTTTGGTTTTGGAATATTATCTTCCTCACATGTTATAAAAATCATCGACAACATGATAATTATAAAACCTCTCTGCAATAATTTATTCATCTAATAAGTATTATTATAATTTAAAATGGTAGATCATCATCTGATGTATTTTCTGCTTGCTTTTTAATTGGTTCTTCTTGTGGCTTATTTTCTTCCACTTTATTAAAATTAGTTTTTTTAGACTGTGGTGAAGACTGTGATAAATCCTTTTTAGTTGTTAAAAAAGTCATTTCAGAAGCATGAATCTCTGTAGAATATCTTTTTATTCCATCTTGCTCCCACTGTCTAGTTTTTATTCTACCTTCAACATAAACCCTATCTCCTTTACTTAAATATTTCTCACAAAGCTCAGCTAATTTATTGCGAACCACAACGTTGTGCCATTCGGTAGTTGTAATTCTTTCACTTGTTTGTTTATTTGTAAAAGTTTCATTAGTTGCAACAGGAAAACGGCCTAAACAATTTCCTTCATCAAAATAATGCATTTTAATATTATCTCCTAAATGCCCAATTAGCATTGCTTTATTTAAAGAACCAGCCATAATTTAATCAATTTATAATCAAATCAAAGATACTATAAAAATACTACTTCTTAAAATTTTCAATGAAGTTGTGAATCAAAATCGGAACAGCAAAATTGGAAATTTCTTTCCACTTTATAGTCCTATCAAGATTTCCCTTAATTTTAATTATCCAAAATTTTGTATTGATTTGCTGATGGGTTAATTTGTGAATAATTGGTTTAGTATTATACAAAGAGATTTTATAATTATCATCTTTTATAAGATTTGAAAAAATTATTGTCTTTACTATTTCCAATTCATCAATTTCATTTTCAGACTCAACTAAAGGAAACTGATATAAGTTTTTCCAAATATCATTCTGTCTTCTTTGTTCTAAAATAGTTTGGTCTCCATCAATATCAATAACTAAAAAGTTGAAAAATCGCTTTTTGATCTTAATTTTCTTTTCTTTCACAGGAAAAGAATACACATTATTATTAATATAAGCCTTACAATCCTTTTGTATCGGACAAATATTACAGTCTGCTTTTTTTGGTTTACAAATTAAAGCGCCCAGCTCCATAATTGCTTGATTATAAGTACCAGGATCATACTTAGTAATTTTACTTTGTGCTATTTGCTTAAACTGTTTTATTCCTTTTGGGGAATTTATTGGTGTACTTACATTGTAATATCTAGATAAAACACGATATACATTTCCATCAACAACAGCTTTTGGCTCATTAAAGCAAATAGATGCAATTGCCGAAGCTGTATAGTCACCAATTCCTTTTAATTTTAGTAAATCATTATAATTATCTGGTATCTCACCATTAAAATTTTCGACAATATACTTGGCAGTAGAGTGCAGGTTTCTAGCTCTACTATAATAACCTAATCCTTGCCAAAGCTTTAAAACTTCATCCTCACCAGCTTTGGCAAGATCAAAAATAGTTGGAAAATTTTTACAAAAAACTAAATAATAATCTATGCCTTGTACGATTTTTGTTTGCTGTAAAATTACTTCAGACAACCAAATATGATATACATTTACCTCATTCCTCCAAGGTAAATCTCGTTTATTATCTAAATACCAGTAAATTAATTTGTTAGAGAAGTCCATATATTAATTGAATTTTCAATAATACAAAAATTTATCTTATTAAATTTTAATCAATTAGCTTTTAAAAATTGATTAAAAGCATTATATTTGCCGCCCGAATATTAGTATTTATAACATATAAATTAAAAAGATGACAAAAGCAGAGATAGTTGCCAGTATTTCAGAGAAATCAGGCATTGAAAAAGGAGATGTTCTAAGAGTAGTTGAAGACCTAATGGTTGAAGTGAAAAACTCATTAGAAAAAGGTGAAAACGTTTATTTAAGAGGTTTTGGTAGTTTTATCATTAAAGAGAGAGCTGAAAAAACTGGTAGAAACATTTCTAAGAATACAACAATAAAAATACCTGCACACAATATCCCAGCATTTAAACCTGCAAAAGTATTTGTAGAAAGTGTAAAGGAAAATGTACCTGTAAAATAGTAATAACTTAATACCAATTATATTATGCCAAGTGGTAAAAAAAGAAAACGTCATAAAATCTCAACACATAAACGTAAAAAGAGAAGCAGACAAAATCGTCACAAAAAGAAAAAATAATTTTTAATAGGCGGCATAAGTCGCCTATTTGCTTTTTAGCAATATTTATTCGCTAAGTTCATTGACATAGAAACTTATTCTAAACAAATAAGTTTTATTGGGTAATATTATAACAAAACCTGTATAATTATATATTAATCTATCTATATAAGTATAACAATACTTATTTAAGATATAAATTTAAACAGAGTGAACCGAAAAAATTCATTCACAAGTGTTTACAAAAATTTAAACGCATGAAAACAGAATTAATAATTAGATCGAATTCCTCTGATATAGATTTTGCCTTATTAAAAGATGGCAAGCTTGTTGAATTACATAATGAAACCTTAGATAATAAGTTTTCAGTAGGGGATGTTTTCCTCGCAAAAGTAAAAAAAACATTATCGGGACTTAATGCAGCATTTGTTGATGTAAAAAGCGAAAAAGATGCTTTTTTACATTATCATGATTTAGGTCCGCAATTAGCAACGTTAACAAAATTCACCAAGCAAGTTAGATCAGGCAAACTAAAAGATTACACTTTAAAAAACTTTAAGTTTGATAATGACATTAACAAAAACGGAAATATTGACCAAGTAATAAAAGGAGGTCAAGAACTACTTGTACAAGTTGTAAAAGAACCAATCTCTACTAAAGGGCCGCGTATTAGCTCTGAGCTTTCAATAGCCGGTAGATATTTAGTTTTGGTTCCATTTTCCGATAGAATTTCTGTCTCACAAAAAATTAAAAGTACCAAAGAAAAAGAACGATTAAAAAGACTTGCAAAAAGTATTGTACCAAAAGGATTTGGTGTCATTCTCAGAACCGTCGCACAAGACATTAAAGTTGCTGAACTTGACAAAGATTTACAAAACACTATGCAACGTTGGGTTAATATGTGTAAACAATTACCAAACGCAAATCCTCCCCAAAAAGTACTTTCTGAGATGAATAGAGCATCCTCTATTTTAAGAGATATCTTTAATAATTCCTTTACAGGAATTATTACTAATGATGAAAATCTCTATCATGAAGTAAAAGAATATTTGCAAAGAATTGCTCCCGATAAAGAATCGATAGCAAAATTACACAAATCTAAAGTTCCAATATTTGACTTTTATAGTATCGAAAAACAAATTAAAGCATCTTTCGGAAAAACAGTTTCTATGAAAAAAGGTGCATACCTTGTTATAGAACATACCGAAGCTTTACACGTTATTGATGTAAATAGCGGTAATCGATCAAACAAAGCAAACTCACAGGCAGAAACAGCACTAGAAGTAAACCTTATTGCAGCATCCGAAATCGCTCGACAACTTCAGTTGCGTGATATGGGTGGTATTATTGTAGTTGATTTTATTGATATGCATTTAGCAGATCATCGAAAAAAACTCTTTAATCATATACGCGAAGAAATGAAAGATAATCGCACAAAGTATAAGGTCTTACCTCCAAGTAAATTTGGACTTATCCAAATTACTCGTCAAAGAGTTCGTCCTGAAAGAAATATCAAAACTAAAGAAGAAAACCCAAATAAAAATGGAGAGGTGGAAGCTCCAATTTTATTAACTGGTAAAATTGAAGAAGATCTAGATAAAATTATAAAAAATGATCCTGATGGTGTTGTTTTACACGCACATACATTTGTTGTATCTCATTTAACTAAAGGTCTTTTTTCTTCAATTCAAATTAAATGGTTTTTGAAATATAAAAAGTGGATTAAAATTATTCCTAGAGAAGCTTACACTTATCTTCATTATAACTTTTTTGATAATGACGGCAAGAAACTAGGTTAAATCTATATCAACAAACCTGCTATTGATTACAATAGCAGGTTTTTTTATGTAAAATTTTGAAATATAAGTCTCTTAAACATTTAAGATTAGAAATATTTTTAATTCTAATAAACCTTATCTAATCAAAAAAACTAACCTAACTTTGCATAATCAAATTCAGAATAAAATTTGAATGAATTCTCAATTAAAACTTGAAAAAACTGCTACACTTTTATTAGAAATTTCATCAATGCTGATGGTTTCTGGTGCAAATACAAATAGAGCAAATTTAAGTATAACTCGTTTTGCTTCAGTACTTAAATGTAAGGCATTTAGTATGATTAGCCATAAGACTATTGTTATGACACTTACCGATGATGAAACTGGTAAAAGTTGCACTAGAGTTCAAAATATACCACCTTATATTATAAATTTTTCAACTATTTCAGCAATAAGTAAAGCTAGTTGGCATGCCATTGACCAAGACTGGTCTATTAATCAAATTGAAGATGAAATCAATAAAATTAAAGCAAAAAAACGATATCCAAAATTTGTTGTTCTTATTGCAGTAAGCTTTGCTGGTGCAGGTTTTTGTAATATTTTTGGTGGAGATTACATTAATATGGCGGTTGCTTTTTTTAGTACTCTTATCGGGTTATTTGTAGTTCAGCAATCGCACAAACGCAACTTTAATGTTTATATTAGAACCTTTTTAGGATCATTTTTTGCATCGTCGCTGGCTTCTTTGGGTGTTTTATATAATATTGGCGAAAGTCCGCAAACCGCATTAGCAACCTCTATTTTATTTTTGGTTCCAGGAGTTGCTTTAATAAACTCTTTTACTGATCTTTTCGATAATAATGTATTAAACGGAATGGTGAGATTTAGTACTGGATTGATGACTGTTCTGGCGATAGCTTTAGGGCTTTTTACAGCAATGATAATTTTTCATCTGAATTAAAAAAATGGATAGAAGTATATTTAGTTTAATCGAAGTATCTATATGGGCAGGAATAGCCGCAGTTGGATTTGGAATTTTATTTAACATTCCGAAAAAAGCAATATTTACTGTTTTTGTTTTAGGGTTAGGTGCCGGATTGATAAAATTTATCCTTTTAGGATTAGATGTAAATATTATTATCGCAAGTTTTACCGCAGCAATTTTTGTAGGAGTTTTAAGCATGCCAATGTCACATAAAATTCATCAGCCTCCAGTGGTATTCTCCATTCCTGCTGTTATACCAATGATTCCAGGGTATTTTGCTTATGAAACTATCCTATCCATAATGAATTTCACTTTTATTGAAACCGATTCGATAAAAAGAGTAGAATTAATAGATGCAATTTTTACTAATAGCTTCACTATGTTTTTTATATTAATTTCATTAACTATAGGTGTTTCATTCCCAATGTTAATGATGCGAAAAAACACTGTAAAAAACATGTATGATTAAATCATTTTTTTAGAATCCTAGAGCATTTTTCATAGCTTTTGCTTTTATCATGCATTCTTCATATTCATTTGCAATTATTGATTTTGATGTAATTGCACCACCAACCGTAAAAGAGATATATTTATTAGCCTGATTGAATAAGATGCTTCGTATTACCACATTAAAATCAAAATCATCCTCAGGGGTAAAATAACCAACAGCCCCAGAATATAATCCTCTTTTGCTTTCTTCCTGCTCTTCAATAATTTTCATTGCAGATATTTTTGGTGCTCCGGTCATACTTCCCATCGGAAAAAGACTTTTTATAATTTCAACAGAATCATTACTTATATCAACTTCTGAAACTACAGTAGAAATCAATTGATGTACCTGCTTAAAACTATAAACTTTACACAACTCTTCTACTTTAACGCTTCCTTGAATTGCTGTTTTTGATAAGTCATTTCTTACCAAATCTACAATCATAATATTTTCAGCTCTTTCTTTTGGATCGTGAAAAAGTTTTTTAGCTAATTCTTTATCTTGTACCCTATCTACTAATCTTCTAGCAGTTCCTTTTATAGGTTGAGAAATTATTCTATTACCTTGTTTTTTAGCAAATCTTTCGGGTGATGCTGATAATAAGAATTTATCGTTAATCTTAAAAAAAGTAGCAAAAGGAGGTTTTGAAATTTCATTTAGTTTTTGATAAACCAATAAGGGATCTATCACCTCATTTTCGATAAAAAACTCCTGACAAAAATTAAGTTCATAAATATCTCCTCGATTAATATGGTTTAGAATACTTTCTAGCTTTTCAACATATTTTTCCTTAGAAATTCTTTGTTTGATTTGATTTTTTTTCTTTCCAAAATATTTTTTATAATTCAAATACTTGTCTTTCTGAATCTCAACATTTTTTAAGTCACTTTCAATTTCGTTCTCTAGCTCAGATAAATATCTAATTTCTAAAGTGTTCCCTTTTAATAAGAATATCTTTTTTGGTTGAAAAAAGTACATATCAGGAAAATCTAAACCATCGAAATTTTTTGAAGTAAGATCTTCAATGTCATTTTTTAGATCGTAGGCAAAATATCCAAAAATAAAATCAGAAATATTATTTCGAAAATTACTTAGTTTTTCAAAGGAATTTTTACAATTACACAATAGAGAATTATGTACACCAATAGCTAAAATAGCATCATAAGAAGTATATTTTTGCTGATAATCATTACTATCCATCCATGCAAAAACTTCAAATTGTTGTGCCCAAGAAAGCAATTTTACTTTGAAATCATCAATATCATTAATTTGTATAAATTTTGTTTTTCTCAAAGTATTATTTTAATCATCCTCTCAGGTAATTATAGTATAAATTTGAGAGAGGTTATTTTGTTTTTGAATATTTTAATAGTTTACAAAACTAAGGATAATTATTATATTCATCTTACTATGTAATCAAACCTGCCCTCTTTAACAAAGCATCCGCATTTGGCTCTTTACCCCTAAATTTTTTATATAAGTCCATAGGTTTTTGGATTCCTCCTTGACTTAACACATTTTGTTTAAATTTTAAAGCAGTTTCTTTATCAAAAATTCCATTTTCTTTAAAAGCTTCAAAAGCATCTGCATCTAGAACTTCAGCCCATTTATAACTATAATAACCCGACGAATATCCGCCTTGAAAAATATGTGAAAATGCCGTACTCATACAATTTTCAAAAACATCAGGATATAACTGTGTGTCAGCAAAAGCTTTATTTTCAAAATCTTTTACAGATTCTATCTTCTCTGGTAATTCTCCAGAATGCCAGCCCATATCTAATAATCCAAAACTTAATTGACGTAAGGTTGCCATTCCTTCTAAAAAGTTTGAAGAATCTTTAATCTTTTGCACCAATTCCATCGGAATAATCTCCCCTGTTTTATAATGCTTTGCAAATAAATTCAATGCCTCTTTTTCAAAACACCAATTTTCAAAAATCTGACTTGGTAATTCTACAAAATCCCAGTAGACATGAGTTCCTGATAAACTTGGATAAGTTGTGTTTGCCAACATTCCGTGTAAAGCATGCCCAAACTCATGAAATAATGTGGTAACTTCATTAAAAGTTAGCAAGGAAGGTTTTGTCTCAGTAGGCTTAGTAAAGTTACATACAATAGAAATATGCGGACGAGAATTCTCTCCATCTCTCTTCCACTGATCTTTATAAGAAGTCATCCAGGCACCATTTCGTTTTCCCTTTCGGGGAAAGAAATCAGCATAAAAAACAGCTAAAAATTTACCATTTTTGTCTGTTACTTTATATGTTTTAACTTCTTCATGGTATTTATCAATATTTGAAATTTCTTCAAAAGTTAGATCATACAATTTATCAGCAATTGTAAAAACACCTTTAATTACATTTTCAAGTTTAAAATAAGGTTTTAACTTTTCATCATCCAGATCAAATAACTCTTTTTTTAATTTTTCTGCAAAATAAGCACCATCCCACTTTTGAAGCGTTTTAACACAATTTTTTTTAGCAATATCTTTTACTTTTTTAAAATCTTTTTTGGCAGCAGGTTTTGCTTTTTCCAATAAATCATTTAAAAATTCAGTAACTTTTTTAGGTGATTCTGCCATTCGTTCTTCTAAAACAAAATTAGCATGTGTCTCATATCCTAATAAATTGGCCCGTTTATGCCGAAGAGTTACAATTTCTAAAACAATATTCTGATTATCAAACTCATTATTTTGAAATCCTCTTGCTCCAAAAGCCTTAGCCATCTTTTTGCGTAAAGTTCTATTATCAGCATAAGTCATAAAAGGGATATAACTTGGATAATCTAGAGTGAAGATCCAGGAATTCTCTAATTTATCTTGAGCAGGCTTTTCTTCTGCAAGCATTTTTGCCGCCTCTATTGCTCCTTCTGGCAAACCAACTAACTGCTTTTCATCAGTAATAAGCAATTCAAAATTATTAGTTTCTGCCAATATATTTTCACCAAATTGCAAACTTAATTTTGAAAGATCCTTGTCAATTTCTCTAAGCTTATCTTTATCATCATGATTCAAATTAGCACCATTTCTTACAAAATTTTTATGCTTTTTTTCTAAAAGCATATTTTGCTCTTTGTCTAAATTAAATTTATTTTTATTCTCAAAAACAGATTTAATTTTTTGAAATAATTTTGCATTTAAAACAATGTCATTTGAAAAATCAGTTAAAAGTGGTGAAACTTCTTGGGCAATTTTCTGAATTTCATCATTGGTTTCAGCCGAATTCAAATTAAAAAATATACTTGAAATTCTATCTAATTTATGTCCTGAAAATTCTAGTTTTTCCAAAGTATTTTGAAACGTTGGACTTGCATCATTTTTTACAATTGCATCTATTTCAGCTTTTGCCAAATCAATTCCTTTCTTAAAAGCAGGTATGAAATGCTCAATATTAATTTTTGAAAATGGAGCAGTATTATACTCTGTATTAAAATCTTGTAATAATGGGTTTCTCATGAAGATAGAAGTTTGAAGACCGAAGACCAAAGACAATATTTTCTATAATTTTCGGTCAACAAGCTTAATTTATTTCTTTAATTTTTCTGCGGCTTTATTAACTTTAATTTTAAGTCCTTCTTTAAATAATAAAATTTTTCGCTGAACACCCTCATCAGAAGAGCCAATAATTTGTGCTGCTAAAATTCCGGCATTTTTAGCTCCATCAAGTGCAACAGTTGCAACTGGTACTCCGCTTGGCATCTGCAAAATTGAAAGAACAGAATCCCAACCATCAATTGAGTTTCTAGATTTTACAGGCACACCAATTACTGGCAGCGGACTCATAGAGGCAACCATACCAGGTAAATGAGCAGCACCTCCAGCTCCAGCAATAACAACATTTATACCTCGTTTATGGGCGTTTTGAGCGTAATCCCAAAGTTTATCTGGTGTACGGTGAGCCGAAACAATATCAACCTCTACATCAATATCAAAACTGTTTAAAATTTCAATTGCTTCTTTCATAATTGGTAGATCTGAATCGCTACCCATGATAATTCCAACTTTTGACATAACAAGTATAAATTTAATGATTTTCTAAATTGAATATAAAAAATAATAATTGTATTTTTATGGGCTAAAGGTAAAACAAAAACCGGTCAAAACTTTATGCAAATTTCATTATTTCATACCGTAATTTCGTGGATATTAAAAAAACGTAAATATCAAATTGATTTATTTATCAATAATCCTATTGAAGTACAAAATGAAGTTCTTTATGATTTAGTATCTGCTGCAAAGAATACTGAGGTTGGCAAAAAACATGATTTTCAATCTATTAAAAATTATGATTCTTTTGCAAAACGAGTTCCTATTCAAAAATACGAAAGTATTGAACCCTTAATAGAAAGAACAAGAAAAGGAGAGCAAAATATTTTTTGGCCTTCAAAAATTAGATGGTTTGCAAAATCAAGTGGTACGACCAATGCTAAAAGCAAATTTATTCCGGTAAGCGATGAAGCAATAGAAGATTGTCATATAAAAGGTGGAAAAGATATGTTATGCATGTATGTAACCAATAATGATGATAGCGAAATGTTTAAAGGAAAAGCACTTCGCTTGGGTGGAAGCAGTACCGTATATGAAGATAATGAAACATTTTTTGGCGATTTATCGGCAATTATTATTGAAAATATGCCTTTTTGGGCCGACTTTAGCAGTGCCCCAAGTCAGAAAATTTCATTAATGAGTGAATGGGAAACCAAAATGGAAGCAATAATTAATGAAACTATTAATGAAGATATTACAAGTTTAGCTGGCGTACCTTCCTGGATGCTAGTTTTACTAAACAGAGTTCTAGAAAAAACAGGTAAAGAAAATATTTTACAAGTTTGGCCTAATTTAGAAGTGTATTTTCATGGAGGTGTAAATTTTAATCCATATCGTGAGCAATATAAAAAATTGATTCCTAAAAAGAATTTCAGATATTATGAAACTTATAATGCTTCGGAAGGTTTTTTTGCTATTCAGGATACAAATTTTTCAAATGAAATGTTGCTGATGTTGGATTATGGAATTTTTTATGAATTTATTCCTATGGATAAATTTGAAGATGAAAATTCAAAAGCAATTTCCTTAAAAGATGTAGAGTTGAATATAAATTATGCAATTATTATCACTACCAACTCGGGTTTGTGGAGGTATTTAATTGGTGACACTGTTAAATTTACTTCAATAAATCCCTATAGGATAAAAATAACCGGACGAACAAAACATTTTATCAATGTTTTTGGCGAAGAATTAATGATTGAAAATACAGAAGATGCTTTACAAATAGCTTGTAAAGAAACTAATTCTGAATTAACAGAATATACTGTAGCACCAATTTTTATGAGTGATAATAATGGAGGCCATGAATGGATAATAGAATTTAAAACTCCTCCAAACGATTTAAAGAATTTTGCAGAGATTCTAGATCAAGCTTTAAAAGGTATTAATTCTGATTATGAAGCCAAACGATATTTGGATATGACTTTAGCTATGCCAAAAATAAATAAAGCTAAAACAGGACTTTTTTATCAATGGCTAAAACAAAAAGATAAACTTGGAGGACAACATAAAGTGCCACGATTAAGTAATAATAGAGATCTTCTGGAGGAATTGTTAAAGATGTAATAATTAATTATGATATTTAAAAGAGCATCTAATTTATCACATCTTCGGTAACCCAGGCTTCACAAAGTATTTTAAATTCAGAATCTATATCCATCACTTCTTGAAATGCTTTATAATCTATCCATACAAAACCGTTATTTCCCCATTCTTTTCCCCATGAATTAACAACTTTAAAAGCTTGTTTGCTATCATTATAACCAACAACCAGCATGGCATGTGCACCATCAACTTTTTTAAACTTTCGGTAAATTGCATTTCTGCTTGCATCAATTGCACCAAAATAATTTCTGTCAATCGAAATTCCAATTACAATAGGCTGGTCATTTAATAAAAATGCCCGTGCTTGATCAAACAATATATCTCCATCTAAATAATGAAAAGTAGAAATTTTATTTATTTGAGCATTTTGGTTTTGTTGACTTGTTGGTTGAGTTTCACAGTCATTAACATCATAAGGCATATCACTCAAACTCGTTATCCCTGAACTTAAAAGCAATCCAAATGCAGTTTTAATTTGTGATCCACTACAAGAATTAATCTTTATTTGATTAAAAATAAAAGAAGGACTCATTTCATTTTTATTGGTACTAATACCGTTATGAAAATCTTCTAAATTTTCATGAAAACTTTTTAAATAATACCCGGTAGCCCAGGCAACACAAGAACCTTGACTTCCCTGCGATCTAACCTGTGGTAAATATTTTGATATATCATGAGTTGGAGGATAATCAATACTTGTATCAATATCTGCCTTTAATGATACATCAGGTGTATCATATCCATAACAGTACGAATTTTCAAATCCAAAAGAATTGGTAGAAGGATATTCTACAACTGGATCTCCTTCAGGATCTAAAGTAACTTCAGAATCAAATGAAAAATCACTACTACAACTTATTAGTAAAATTAGAGATGATAAAAAAAATAATTTTTTCATTAAGTATAAATTAAAAAAGCTATAGGAAACTTAACGATTTATTGTTTGTTACACCCAAAATTACAAAAAATATTACTTCTCTCTTTCAATCACATAATTTACCATAGTTTCTAATGATTTTTTATATGGAGAATCAGGGTAAGTGTCTAATATTTTTAGGGCAGTTTTTTGGTATTCTTTCATTTTTTGTATTGTATATTCAATACCTCCATTTTCTTTTACAAATTCAATAATTTCTTTTACTCTTTTTTTGTCTTTATTGTGATTTTTAACAGAATTTATCAACCACTTTTTGTCTTTTCTAGAACAATTATTTAAAGTATAAATCAGCGGAAGTGTCATTTTTTGTTCCTTTATATCTATCCCTGTTGGTTTTCCAATTTTTTCTTCGGTGTAATCAAAGAGGTCATCTTTAATTTGAAAAGCAATTCCTATAAGCTCACCAAATTTCCGCATTTTTTCAACTTCATCTTTATCAGCATCAACAGAAGTTGCACCGATAGCAGTACATGCAGCAATTAAAGTTGCCGTTTTTTTACGAATAATATCAAAATATACTTCCTCTGTAATATCTAATTTTCGGGCTTTTTCAATTTGTAATAATTCCCCCTCACTCATTTCACGAACAGCAACAGAAATATGTTTTAAAATATCAAAATCATCATTATCAATGGAAAGTAAAAGACCTTTTGATAACAAATAATCTCCAACTAAAACAGCAATTTTATTTTTCCAAAGAGCATTAATCGAAAAAAAACCACGGCGCCGGTTACTATCATCTACAACATCATCATGCACCAAAGTAGCAGTGTGAATAAGTTCAATAATTGATGCTCCTCGATAGGTTCTTTCTTTAAAATCTCCATTAGAAACCATTTTTGCAACCAAAAAGATAAACATTGGTCTCATTTGTTTTCCTTTTCTTCTTACAATATAATGTGTAATTCTATTTAATAAAGGAACATTAGAGATCATGGAAGCTTTGAATTTAGTTTCAAAGAATTCCATTTCTTTATGGATGGGTTTTTTTATTTGTTCAACTGTTTTCAATAGGAATAATAAATTCAAATATATCGCTAATGTAATAAAAAGAGTCTAACATCTAAAGTGAAAAATTTTTAACTTCTCACTTCAAATTTATTACTTATCTTTTTTTGCCCAAGAATCTCTTAGAGGAACAGTACGATTAAAAATTAATTTATCTACAGTTGAATCATCATCAACATTAAAATATCCCAAACGCTGAAACTGGAATTGATCTCCAATTTTAGCCGTTTTTAAACTTGGTTCTACAAAGGCATTTTCAATTATCTCCAAAGAATCTGGATTTATAAATTCTTTAAAATCTTTATCCTTATGCGAATCTGGCGCTTCATCTGTAAATAATCTGTCGTATAATCTAACCTCAGCTTTCTCAGCATGTTTTATTGAAACCCAATGGATTGTTCCTTTTACTTTTCGTTTGCTAGCTTCTGTACCGCTACCACTACGAGAATCTTCATCATAAGTACAATGAATTTCAGCAATCTCATCATTTTCATCTTTAATAACCGAATTGGCTTTGATGATATAAGCATTTTTTAAACGAACTTCCTTATCTAATTTTAATCTAAAGAATTTTTTATTTGCTTGCTCTCTAAAATCTTCTCTTTCTATATAGATTTCTCTCGAAAAAGGAACTTCTCTCGTGCCGGCATTTTCATCTTCCGGATTATTTTCGGCTATTAAAATCTCCTCTTTATCTTCGGGATAATTGGTTATTACCAATTTAACCGGATTTAAAACTGCCATAACTCTTGGCGCAGTTTTATTGAGTTCATCTCTTATTAAAAATTCTAAAAGAGCAATATCTGTAACATTATCTCGCTTGGCAATACCAGCTTTATCGCTAAAATCTCTAATAGATTTTGCTGTATAACCCCTTCGGCGTAAGCCCGAAATTGTTGGCATACGAGGATCATCCCAGCCATTTACAAATCCTTCTTCAACCAATTGTAATAATTTTCGTTTACTCATTACGGTATAACTCAAATTACGGCGAGCAAATTCACGCTGCTTTGGTTTTATACTTTCACCATCGTAAACTTGTTTTAAAAACCAATTGTATAATTCTCGATGTGGATTAAATTCTAATGTACAGAATGAATGAGAAATTTGTTCGATATAATCTGATTCGCCATGAGTCCAATCGTACATCGGATAAATATTCCAGTCATTTCCTGTACGGTGATGATTTTTAAATAAAATACGATAAATAATAGGATCTCGCATCAACATATTATTGGCAGACATACTTATTTTAGCACGTAAAACATGGCTTCCTTCTTCAAATTCGCCATTTTTCATTTTTTTAAAAAGAGCTAGGTTTTCTTTAATAGATCTATCTCTATTTGGACTATCTGTTCCTGAAGTAGTTGGAGTTCCTTTTTGTTCGGCGATTTGGGTTGAAGTTTGATCATCTACATAGGCTTTTCCATCTTTAATTAATTGAATTGCCCAATCGTATAATTGTTGAAAATAATCAGATGAGTATAATTCTTCTGACCATTCAAAACCTAACCATTTAATATCTCGCTTAATCGCATCAACATATTCCTGCTCTTCTTTAGTAGGATTTGTATCATCAAATCGCAAATTTACACCTGCATTGTATTTTATTCCTAAACCAAAATTTAAACAAATAGACGCTGCATGACCAATATGTAAATACCCAATTGGTTCTGGTGGAAAACGAAAATGAAGTTTTTTAGAGTCAAATCCATTTTTTAAATCTTCTTCAATAATTTGCTCAATAAAGTTGAGTGATTTTTTTTCTTCTGCCATTTTTATAAAATATAGTTTACAAAATTAAGGAAAAGAAAGGATAATGACTAAGATGAAAAGTTTAAAGTATAAAGTCTTTTAAAAAATTTAAAAACCTAAAATAATTTTTGCTATAAAAAAGAAGATAAAAATTCCGAAAATATCATTACTAGTTGTAATAAAAGGTCCTGTGGCTACTGCCGGATCAATTCCTTTTTTGTCTAATATTAAAGGAACAAAAGTGCCGATTAGTGATGCAATTATTATAACAATTACCAATGAAATTGCTATCGTAATACTGATATTGATATTATAATTTAAAAATGCACCAAAAACAAATATCAGCATTGCCAAAAATATGCCATTCACCAAACTTAAACCAATTTCTTTAAACAACCTATTAAGCATACTCCCTCTAATATTATCGTTTGCTAAACCTTGAACTATTATTGCCGACGATTGCACTCCAACATTTCCTGCCATTGCTGCAATTAAAGGTGTAAAGAAAAATAATTCAGGGAATTTAAGTAAGGCATCTTCAAATCCTCCCATAATTGAAGCTGCTGCTAAACCTCCAAACAAACCTAAAACTAACCAAGGTAAACGAGCTTTTACTAATTCAAATATACTATCATCAGCCTCAACATCATCTGTAAGACCAGCTGCCATTTGGTAATCTTTTTCTGCTTCTTCTTTTATCACATCTACAATATCATCAATTGTGATTCTTCCTAAAAGCTTTTTATCATCATCTATAACCGGAATTGCCTCCAAATCGTATTTTTGCATAATTCTCGCAACATCTTCTACATCATCTGTAACATTTACAGTATCTACTTTCGGAATATATATGTCCGAAATATCGACATCATCTTTTGAAACAAGTAAATCTTTTAATGATAACCGACCTATTAAAATATCATTATTATCAACAACATAAATTGAATGAACACGAGATACTTCTTGCGCCTGAGATCTAATTTTTTTTATACAAGTTGGGATCTTCCATGATTCTTTCACCTTAATTAATTCCTTTGCCATTAAGCTACCTGCTGTTCCTTCTTCGTATTGTAATAATTCTACAATATCTTTTGCATGTGCTTTATCTTCAATTTCCGAAATAACCTCAGTCATTCTCTCTTGAGGTAATTCGGCTATAATATCGGCGGCATCATCGGTATCTAATTCATCAATTTCATCGGCAATTTCTTCAGCAGAAAGATTTTTAAGTATTTTTTCTCTATCATCTTCATCAATTTCCATTAAAGCTTCAGCCGTTTTTTCACTATCTAACAGCTTAAACAAATAGGTAGCTCTGTCTAAGTTTAACAGATCAATAATTTCGGCAATATCAGCAGGATGTTCTTCAGCTAAAAGTAAAAGCAAAGCATCATCATTTTTATTTAAAATGAGCTGCTCTATATTTTCGATAAAATCTTTACTAATCTCTAACTCCATCGTTTTCAATGCTTTTGGTTAATTCTATGAATTGTTGAACGGATAGCTGCTCAGGTCGTAAAGCAAAGATAGTATCTTCTTTTAATTTATCACTTAATTGAAAAGATTTTAGACTATTTCGCAAAGTTTTTCGACGTTGATTAAAGGAAGTTTTTACTACTTGTTTAAATAATTTCTCATCTACCGGAAGTGTATAATTTTCTTTTCGAGTTAACCTAATTACTCCCGAATCTACTTTTGGCGGAGGATCAAAAACGGATGGTGGAACTGTAAAAAGATATTCTACATCATAAAAGGCCTGAGTTAAGACCGACAAAATTCCATAAACCTTACTGCCTGGTTTTTCGGCTATTCTTTTAGCGACTTCTTTTTGAAACATCCCTGAAAATTCAGGAATCTGCTCCTTATTCTCTAAAGTTTTAAAAACTATTTGTGTAGAGATATTATAAGGAAAATTTCCAATAATAGCAAAAGGTTTATCTTTAAAAATTTCATTTAAATCCATTTTTAAAAAATCTTTACTGTAAATTCTACTAGTAAGATTTAAGTAATGAGTCTCTAAATATTCAACAGATTCTGGATCAATTTCAATAACTGAAGTTGTAAAATCTTTCTCCAATAAATATTTAGTTAAGACTCCCATTCCTGGACCAATTTCTAAAACATCTTTATATCCATTACCGGTAAGTGAATCGGCAATTTTTTTTGCGATACTTTCATCTTTTAAAAAATGCTGTCCTAAATATTTTTTTGCTTTAACTGTCATGTACAAATACTATGGGTTATGGGTTTCGAGTTTTGGCTTACAAGTTAATCAGAAATATTTTATTTGTCGATTGAATTTTGTTATTTACTCTCAAATTGTTTTACAATTTGCAACTCTGTTCTAAAGACAACAAATTTATCAGAAAAAATCTCTAAAGCTTCATTTTGTAATCTTTCGGCATCTTCTTTATAATACTTTCCTAAAGTATCTTTAGAATCAGTAGTGAATTGTACCGAATAAGTATATCCGCCCATTTCTTCATTTATCATTACTTGAGTCATCAAGGCTTTAATAAATTTTCCTGTAGCTAACATTTCGGGAATATGTTTTTCATGCATCCATTCAAGCCATTCTTCTTGTATGGATTCATCAATATTTGTCGTGACGTTGTAGATGTACATTTAATATAGGTTTATTACAAAAATACATTATTTTTTATGAGAATAAGTTTTTGGTATTAACTGATGATTTGTCTTTATATTAAATATCATCACCTCTAAGGTTTCTATATTCTCTTCGGGCATCAACCAAATAAATACTCGACGGATATTCAAAAATGATTTTCTCATACATTTTCTTTGCTTTTTGATTATCCTGAAGCTCATTTTGATATAATTTTGCCAGATAGAAATAAGCATCATCAATCAAAACACTCTCTTTATGAAGTTCAATAAACTTTAAATAATTATTCTCAGCCGCTGTGTAGTTCTTTTCTTTTTTAAATAATTCTGCCTGTTTTAAAAGCGTGTTATCTTCAATTGGATGTCCTTTAAAACTTATTAAGATAATATCTAAACTATCGATTGCTTGCTGATTTTTATTTTGGTATGAAAGTAATTCTGCTTTAGCATATAACTGAAGTGGTTTTTGTACAGAATCTTTATCAATATTATTTGAGATCAACAAGTTTAAAGCTAAAGCATCATTAGCAATCAGTTGAGAACTTGAAGACTTTAAGACTCTTAATTGTACCTTTGCCCAATTAAAATCTCCTTTAAAATAAGATGTTTGTGCAACTTTAAATCTCGCTGTTTGTGCCAAAGTGCTATTTTTTAATTGTATTTGCACTTGAGAATATAAAACCAAAGCCTGATTAAACTTGCCCGTATAAACCAATATATCCGCTTGTTTTATTTTGATTTCTCCTTTTTGTAAAGATGATGCACTTAGACTTTGTGTATTTTCTAAAAGTGAAATAGCTTTTTGAGGCAAATCCATTTCATAAGTAAGAAAATCAGCATAAGTCAATTGTAGTTTAATTGTCGAATTATTTAATCCATATATTTTAAATAGCTCCTGAAATTGTTGTTCAATTTTTGAATTATCAATATTAGAATCCATAATATCAATTTGAATCAAGTAATTTTCAGCATCAATTTTAATTGAATTATCTGAAGTATTTTCTAATAAAAATTGAAAAGATTTTTTTGCGGTTTTATAATCTTGATCTTTAAAAGAAATCTTACCAATTTCTTCAATTTTTAAGGTGTTTAATTGGTTTCTTGCGAATAAGGATTTTTCCTGAATTAAAGCCTTATCATAATCATTTTGTTGAACATATAACCAGCTTAATAAAATATTATATGCGTCTTGTGGATTATTTTGTGATCTTATTAATAATAATTTTTTTAATAATTTATTGGAATCATTTTGTGAATCAGTTGTAATAAATTTACCAATATACCGCTGAACTGTTGGCTGGTATTTTTCATTAATCTCAATTAGATCCAAATAGGAGTTAAACATCTTTTCTAACTCTCCTTTTTCTCCATAAATTTGCGCTACTTGTATTTCGGTAACCAGTTTCGGATTCAAATCTTTAGCAATTTGATAACTTTTTAGCGCATAATCCAGTAAGTGATTTTTACTAAAAGCTTGTCCGATAGCATATACATAGTTTGGATTTTTCTTTATTTCATTCAGTGTTTCATCATAATATTCATTCGCTTTCGTAATTTGATCTTGCAATTGAAAATTATAACCCAATTCTATCTTTAAATATTTTTGATTTGGAAAATCTTTTAGCTGTTGCTGAATTAATTTTTCCGACAAGTCAAAATTATCAAGTTGTTGATAACAGGTAAGCAAATTTTTAAAATAATCTCTCCTTACTTTATTCTTTTCATGTAAAGGTTTGTATAAAGTAATCGCCTTTTCATATTCTCCATTTCGATAATAAGAATAAGCCAACTCTGGCTTTTGGGCAAAAACCGAGGTACTGATAAATATTAATATAAAAATAATTTTATACATAGTGTAAAGTAAAGAAAAATGAATTAGGCTTGGAAATAATACAGATTATAATTTAAAGATATTCTTTAGTATTCTAACAATGTTAAAGTTTTAATAAAATAAAACCCAAATTGTAACGTTATTAAAAATGTACTGTCTTAAATATACAGTATTTAACAATAACAAAACCCGAATTATCATGAAAGAAATAACCAAATTTTACGAAAAAGCAAAACAAAGTGCAAAAGATCATATGAAAAAAGGTCAAATTAATGCTTATTATCAAGATCTAAAAGCAATGAATCATTACAGAAGATTAATTGAAGCTACTTAATTTTTTACGAGTTTCTTTTAATATCAAGATTTCTTATTTCAGTAAGAGAAATCTCTAATCAATCATATCAAATCCTGTATATTTTTGTAATACTTCAGGTATTTTAATACCGTTTTCGGTTTGACAATTTTCTAATAAAGCAGCCAATACTCTTGGCAACGCCAGTGAGCTACCGTTTAAAGTATGCGCTAATTGGCTTTTACCTTCCTTATTCTTAAAACGTAATTTTAATCTATTTGCTTGAAAAGTTTCAAAATTTGAAATTGAACTTATTTCAAGCCAACGATCTTGTGCAGTAGAAAATAATTCAAAATCATAAGTTAATGCTGATGTAAATCCAAGATCACCTCCGCATAAGCGTAAAATTCTATATGGCAAATCTAATTCTTGTAATATTCCTTTTACATGATTTACCATTCCTTCTAATGCTTCATAAGACTTTTCAGGATGCTCAATACGTACAATTTCTACTTTATCAAATTGATGTAAACGATTTAAACCTCTAACATGCGCACCATAAGATCCTGCTTCTCGACGGAAACAAGGCGTGTAAGCTGTATTACAAATAGGAAAATCACTTTCTTTTAATAAAACATCTCTATAAAAATTTGTTACAGGAACTTCAGCTGTTGGAATCAAATATAAATTGTCAATTCCTACATGATACATTTGCCCCTCTTTATCAGGCAATTGACCAGTGCCAATACCCGACGCTTCATTAATTAACAAAGGAGGCTGAACTTCGGTATAACCTGCTTCGGTATTTTTATCTAAGAAATAAGAGATTAAAGCACGTTGTAATTTTGCCCCTTTTCCTTTGTAAACAGGAAAACCAGCTCCGGTAATTTTATTACCCAATTCAAAATCTATGATATCATATTTTTTTGCCAATTCCCAGTGAGGTATAGCTCCTTCGTGTAATTTTGGAATTTCTCCTTCTTGAAAGATCGTTTCATTATCCTCTTCAGAATTACCGACAGGAACTAAAGGATTTGGAATATTTGGAACTTGATAAAGCAATTCATTCAATTCATCTTCAATCTTAATTAAAGTTTCATTTAATGCTTTTGATTGCTGCTTTAACTGCCCTGTTTTTTCCTTTAAGATATTAGCTTTTTGTACTTCACCAGTTTTAAAAAAAACACCAATCTCTTTCGAAATTTTATTACTTTCGGCCAAAGCTTGGTCTAATTCGGTTTTAATTTGTCTTTTTGAAAGGTCTTTTTTAATTATATTATCAATAATTACATTGGCATTTTTAAAATTTCTAACTGCCAATCCTTTTAAAATACTTTCTTTATTCTCTCTGATAAAAGCTAATGTTAACATAAAATGTTTTTTATTTACGAACTGCAAATATAAAGAAAGCATAGAAAACTAAGAACGCTTATCTTACAATAATTTTAATGCTCTTTTTCAATCCAATTCCTTGCTACCTCTTCATCATTTTTAATTTGAAAAGTTAAAGCTTCGAGTGAATCGAATTTTTGTTCTTCACGAAGTCGTTTTATAATTTCAATTTGCATTTTTTTACTGTAGAGGTTACCTGTGTAATCTAATAAATGTACTTCAATAGTTTTATGTTTTCCATCTACGGTAGGGCGAAAACCAATATTCATAATGCCAAAAACATAATTTTGATCGATTTTTGTTTTTACAATATAAACACCCGTTTTTGGAACCAATTTATGTTCATCTTCAACAAACAGATTTATTGTTGGAAAATTAATTTTTCTTCCTAAACCTTTACCCGAAACAACTTTACCAGTTAGTAAATAATTATAGCCTAAGTATTTATTGGCTTTTTCAACATCTCCTTCTTTTAAAGCTTTTCTTATTTTTGTAGAACTTACAGCAACATTTTCAATATCCTGAGCTGAAATTTCTTCAACTTGAAATCCAAATTCTTTACCAAATTCCTGTAATTGATTAAAATTTCCTTCTCGATCTTTTCCAAAACGATGATCGTAACCTATTATTAATTTTTTTAAATGTAATTTATCTAGCAAAATATTTTTTACAAAATCATTTGCAGAAAGATCTGAAAAATCATTAGTAAATGGTTCAATCATTAAAAGATCTAGCCCAAATTTTTCTAATAACATCATTTTCTCATCAATAGTCGTAAGCATTTTTAAATCATTCTCTGAATTCAAAACCCTACGGGGATGTGGAAAAAAAGTGAAAAGAGCACTTTTACTATTTAGTTTATTTTGATTAAGCTTTTCAATTATTTTTTGATGCCCAATATGAACACCATCAAAAGTCCCAATTGTTAAAATTGTGGTATTACTTTTTTTTGAAAATTTTTTTATAGAATGATAAACCTGCACTAAATATTTTTATTTTAATGGAATTACTTCGGTTAAATTGCTGATTTTTTGAGGTACTTTATCAACTTTAAATTGTAAATTAATTTTCAATTTATCTTTATCAAAATTTACTTTAAGATCTCCTTTCTCTACTCTATAATAACCTGTTGCTCCTCTGCAAAAACATAAGCGACCAAAAAGTAATTTTACTTCTTGTAAATCTCCATTTTGTAAATGTAAATCTATTTTATCATTGTTGAGTTCAAAAAGAATAATTTCAGAATAACTACTATCTGCTACATTTTCAATTTCATTTTTTTTATATTGGTATTTTACTACCATATTATCTCCAATATTAATTTTAGGATATGTATTCCCAAATTCATCGGTTTTAACTTCTAATTCAGAATTATATAAAATCTCCACTGTACAAGCTCCATCATCTAAACAGTTATCTAATTTATAATTCACATTCTTATTTTTAGAATCTATTTTTTGAGCCTGACAAGACGATAAAAATAAGGAAAGAAAAATTATTATAAAATACTTCATACTCGGTTCAAAAGAATTATTAGCAATATATATAAATTTATTTCTTTAGCTTTGCTAAACATACAAACATCTTATGAAAAAAAAATATTTTCTTTTAATTAGCTTTTTATTCTTAATCGGTTTTCAATCTTTTAGTCAAGAAAGTGATAAATGGTCTGAAATTTTACCAGCTCAAATATCTTCACAAGACATTCAGGTTATAGATACTCCCAAAGATTTTAAAATTTTCAATTTAAAATTAGTTGATTTTCAAAAAGAGTTATTCCAATTTTCTGATAAAAATAAGAGCCGTAAAGATAATTATCTTATAATTCAATTCCCTGATCATAACGGAAAAATGATAAAATATCAAGTAAAAGAAGTTGCTGTAATGCACCCTGATTTGGCAAAAAAATATCCAAATAATAAATCGTTTGTAGGATTTGTAGAAAATGATAAATCACAAAAAATAAGGTTATCGATAAATGAACAGGGTTTACATGCAATGTTTATTGATAAGAATAGAAAGATTAAATATATAGATCCTTACACATCTGACAAACAAAACTACATACTATATAATAGGAAAGATATGAATTTTGAAAATTCTGGTTTTTCTTGTCTTACAGAAGAAATAAGTGTCCAAAATAAAACTGTTACAAGTGCAAAACAAGTTAATGATAGAAAATTAAGAACTTATAAAATGGCTTTAGCATCAACAGGTGAATATTCCACTTTTTTTGTAAATGCAGCCAATATGCAAAATGGAACTGACGAACAAAAGAAAGCAGTTGTTTTGGCAGAGATGACAACCATGATTACTCGTATTAATGATCTTTATGAAAATGACTTGGCTATTTCATTACAATTAATTGCCAATAATGATGAGTTAATCTTTTTAGATGCGACGACAGATCCTTATACTGATGATGATGCCAATGAAATGCTCTCAGAAAATCAAACAACATGCAACAATGTTATTGGTTTTTCAAATTATGATATCGGACATGTTTTAAGTACCGGTGGCGGTGGCTTGGCAGCTTTAGGTTCATCATGTACTAGTTCAAAAGCAAAAGGAGTTACCGGAAGTTCAAATCCTGTAGGAGATAATTTTTATTTCGATTTTGTTGCCCATGAATTAGGTCATCAATTTGGAGCCAATCATACTTTTAACGGAGATGCCCTTAATTGTGGAGGTGGAAATAGACATAATGAAACTGCTGTTGAGCCTGGTAGTGGAACTACCATTATGGCTTATGCCGGAATTTGTGCACCTCAAAATGTACAGGCACATAGTGATCTATATTTTCATATTGTGAGTATTGATGAAATTTGGGGTCGATTAATAGCCGGAACTGGAAGCACCTGCGGTGTAAAAACTACTTTAGACTCCAATTTGAATATTCCCATTGCAAACGCAGGAAATGATTTTATTATTCCAAAATCCACTCCATATAGTTTAAAAGGAATAGGAAGTGATGCCGATGGCGATCCAATAACTTTCTGTTGGGAACAAATTGATACCGAAATAACTGCAATTCCGCCAAGTGAAACAGCAAGTTCAGGTGCTATATATAGATCGATAAATCCAAGTGATAATTCAGATAGATATTTACCTTCTTTGAATACGGTTGTTACCGGAAATATTTCTTCTACATGGGAGGTTACTCCAAGTGTAGCGAGAGAAATGAACTTTAAATTAACAGTTAGAGATAATAATATTGAAGCAGGTCAATTAGCAACAGATGATTTAAAGGTTACAGTTACAGATGCTGCTGGGCCTTTTATCGTTACTTCTCAAAATACAGATAATTTGGTTTGGGACAAAAATACAACACAAACCATAACATGGAATGTTGCCGGAACAAATTCAAATAGTATAAATGTTAGTAACGTGAACATTTATTTATCAACTGATTTTGGTAATACTTTTACAATACCTTTAGCTTTAAATACCCCAAACGATGGTAGTCAAAATATAACTGTACCTAATTCATCAGCAGCTAAATGCTATATTATGGTTGAAGCTATTGGTAATTATTTCTACGCAATTAATTCAAAAACTTTTTCAATTGGTGAATTTAGTGAAGTTTGTAATGATTTTGTTTCAACGGATAAGTT
>DAOUQH010000078.1 GCA_030625645.1 Flavobacteriia bacterium
AAAATAAACGACATAATATTTAACCACATTACTTTATGCCCCAATTGATGATAAGCATCAACCTCAGGTAAAGTTCCCGTAAGTACCAATGATATAATTAAAATTAATGAAGTTAAATAATTCGGGATTGCTTCGGTAATCCATAAAATAAGAGATGCTGCAAATATTGCCAGCATGGCTCTATTTGAATGGATAAAATTTTCCATGCCAATGGTATCAAAATTTTCCTTGGCACTAGCGCTTAATTTAGAAACATCAAAATTCTTTAAAAAAGGAAGGTCAAAAACATAAAGAATTAAAACAAAAAATATAATAGCTAATGGAGCCCCAATTTTCACTAAGAATTTTTCGAATTTTGATTTCTCTCTTACCGGAAGCTTTTCCATCCGGTAATTATTCATATCCAGAACATCGTAATCTTCTTCTTTTTCTTCTACTTTTTGTATTGCTTCTGCCATTTCTTTAGTATGTATCGGATTTGAATCTCTAGTTTTGTGTTTCAGATTATTTAGTAACCTAAAATCATAAACTCTGAATTCGAAACTTTAATTATTCAAGTTAATTAATGGACTGCCTGACTTAAACAAACAGTCCTTTAAAATTTTACCAATTTTTATATGGATTTTTCATTAACATGGAGTTGTAATATTTTACTTGTCCTGTTACTTCTTCTCCTAACCATTCTGGTTTTGAAAATTCAGTATCTTCACTTGGTAATTCAATTTCAGCTACAGTTAAACCATCATTTTCTCCGTAAAATTCATCTACTTCAAAAACAAGATCACCATCCGCTTTAACTATAAAACGAGTTTTATCGATTGTTCCTGGCTCACTAATAGCCAATAAAGCATTTGCATCTTCAACAGAAATTTCTTTCTCCCATTCGAATCTTGAAGCACCACTTTCATTACCAATTCCTTTTATTGTAAGGAATCCTTTATCGCCCTTGACTCTAACACGAACTGTTCTTTCAGGTACAGTAGAAAGGAATCCCTGCACAATTTTTGTTTCTTTAGTAACGTATTTTTTATAATCTCCTTTTACTAAAAATTTTCTTTCAATTTCTCTATTTGCCATAATTCTTTGTTTTGAGTTTAAAGTTTCGAGTTATTAGTTTAGCACTTAACTCGAAACTCGAAACATTTTTTTAGTTTGCTAATGGTTTGTTTATCCAACCAATAATTCTTTTGATAGTTTGTAAATAGTTAAGGTTTTCATTTCCTTCTAATTTACAATCAACCATTGTTTTTTTGATATCTTCTAACTCAGTAGATTCAGAGTTGATTGTAACAACTTTCGCTCCATTAATCAATACATTTCCTGTTTCACAAATAGTATCATTAACCATATAACCAAAACGTTGCTTATGTACTTTTACACCTTGAAGATCATCATGAGCATCAATCATTGCTAAAAATTCTTCTAAAGTATAAGTGTCTTGAGTTAAGGCTGGCATTTCAACCTGAAATGCTGGAAATACATCATTTTCTAAAACTTCTTTTGCAATAGGGAATTCACCTTTCATTAAAGGATTCCATTGTTCTAGACCATCAACTGTTTGTACATAAGTTTTGATATCCATTTTTCCATCACGAATTTTTGTGTTGTTTACATCATTTGTTTTTGACATGATGTAAATTTCATCAGATTCTCTTTCCCAAACCTTTTTTGGAACAGGACCTGATAAACGAGCCATTAGTTTAGCTGATTCATCAAAATTTTGTCCAAATGTTCTAAACTCAAATCTCGGTTTTGAGATCTCTCCTATTTTCATTTCTGGTTTTGCCATAATAGTTTTTTGTTAAATTTATTCTTAGTTCTTATTGTGGTTTTTTATATACATAAAGTGTTTCATTTGCATCACTAATTATATATATTTTATTATTTGCTATTGCAATCCCTTCGGCTTGTGTTACATTAATTGAGTAACTTTCAATTAAATCCCCCGAAAGGGTACATTTATTTATTGTTTTATTTTGATCACTAACAATCCAAAGTTGTTTTGATTCATTCTCATAGAATATTCCTGAAAAATCAGATGCAAATTTTAAATCGTATTCTGCAGAAACTGAAAAATCACTTCTTAATCTAATTAATTTTCCTGGATTTTTTTCATTCAGAATAAATATAGAATTGAGATTTTCAGCATAAGCTACACCTTCAATTCCGCTATTTTCATCATTATTCTTATAATTTATTCTATGTTTAGTATAAACTCCGGTTGACATATCAAACTCTACAATCTCTTTTGTCCTTTCTTCTGCCAACAAAAGCTTATTTCCTGTAAAAATACTAACTCCTTCCAAGTCATTTCCTTTATAAGAAAAAGTCTGCATTATACTTCCTTCGGTAGTTAATTTATATACTTGAGCTGTATTATCACTTACAGTGTATAAAACTGTTCCTGATTTATTTATTGTTAAACCCGAAGGTTCCTTAACATTAACTCTGTTACTAAAAATTAATTCTAATTTATCCTTTGTAACATCATCTCCTCCTCCATTATCACTACCACATGATATAATTAAACTCATGCCAAAAAGGATAATGAACAAATATCTTTTTAGAAATATCATTTTAAAATTATCAGCTTACGGTTAAAATCGTAAGCTGATTAATAAATATTAATTATTGAACGTTTAATACATTCCAAAGAGCAGGATCTGCTTTAAAAGCATCAGATTGATCTGTTGTTCCTCCACCTGGAGTATCATCTAAGTACATTGAACCATCACTTCCGTAGTAGTATTCAGCTATATCATTACCACTAGCATCCTCAGTTGCCATACGTACATAAAAAGTAGTTTTATTACCTTCATCACCAATAGCTAAACCATTATCTGCTACAATATCTTTTAAATTAATGGTAACACTTGTTTGAGTAAATGAAGAGTCATCCTCACCTTTCACTTTATTAGCTTTTACATATACAGGAGCATCACCTACATCAAAATAAATACGAGCACCTCCAATAACATCTGTACTTGAATAATTTAAAACAACATTAATATCAGTGCCAGGAACTGGATTTGATGGAAAAGTTACACTTGTTAAAGGTCCTGCTGTATAATTTACTGTAGTATCAACAACTGGTAAATATGTTTTTTCTTCAACTGTATAAGTTGGCCAAGTTGTACCAAGATCATGATTGAAATCACTAATAATATTACCATCATCATCTTCTTCTTCCATTGGGTAATAAGTTTTTGTACCATCAAGATATTCAACTCTTAAATAGTATGCAATAACATCACCTGTTTCTTGTTCAGGAATTATACCTTCATAAACATCTCCATTTCTAACCAATTCAACTTTATGCTTATCATCAAAACCATTATCTTCATCTTGTTGTTCACCATCTTTTAAGTAGTATAGTCTAATTTCATCAACTTGCGCAGGATAATATGGCGTTACTGAAAATGTAACATCTCCTCTATTTCCAGCTTCAGCGCCAGCATATACAACTTCTTCTAATCCACCAGCTACAGTGAATTCTGCTGGTTCATTATTTCCATTTTCTGGATAGTAAGTAACTAAACCAGCATTATCAGTAGCTACAACATAATATTTTACAACATCACCCACTTTACCTCTAGGTACAGTAGTTTTATACTCACCATCAACCAATGCCATATCAATAGATTGAACACCTTCATTAATCATTTGCACCAATTTAACTGAAGCAATACCATCAGCATCTGAAGCAGTAACAGCATAAACATTCATAAATTCGGTTAATGGTTCAGCCGATAAAATTGGAGGTGTATTTTCTGCAGCTCCATTTGAAGAACCAGGAGTTGGTGAAGTTACTTTCCAATCTCCATCACCATCAATTTCTCTACCCCAGGTTAAACCTACATTCGTACTCATATCAGGAACAAAAATATAATCAATAACTGTTCCGTCAGGCTTTGATAATGAAACATCTTCACCACCTGAACTCACTTTAATACCTGATTCATCTTGATCTACAATATAAAATCCTTTTGATTGGATAATTGTTCCAGCTGGAATTTCAAAACCACCTTCAGCAACATCTTTATCATTTAGAATATAACCTGAAATATCAAAATCTGAATCACCCATATTATAAACTTCAATCCAATCAGGGTTATCATTAACATCTTTCGACATTATTTCATTTAATTTCAATTCACTTTCTACAACTATCGGTCCATCTTTTTCTACTATCTCATCATCAACACAGCTAACCATAGTTACCGTTGCGATAAGCATTACAAATAAATATTTTAAATTTTTCATTTTATTATTTTTTAAACGTTTATCCAATTATTAAAAATTAACTTCAATTCTAAAAGAAACAAATCCAAAATCATCTCCTCCTTCTCCTTTTGGATCTACTACCTCAAAAGGATCTTTTGTTAAATTCCCATCAATATCATGACCTACATATAATTCACCTTTTCCGTTGGCAAATCTATCATGATTATTATATGTATAATTCATCATAAATTTTACATTAGGATTGAAGTGATAGTTTAAACCAAACGTATATCCTTCAGCAGAACCACCATAAATTTCAGAATCAAAATCATTCAAATCAACATAATCATACCTAAAAGCAACTTCAACATCTCCTTTATCTCTTCCTCTTGTAATTCTTGTAAATTCACCTTCTCTCATATTATAATTGTGGTGACCTCCAAATAATAAATATGCTCCTTGAATATAAAAACCAGATGCATCGAAATCTTCTAATTCACCAGATCTCTCATTCATGGCCATTTTATATTCTCCTTGAAACATAAAGTGTTTATATTTACCTGCTAATTCAAAATTAATTCCTGTTCCACTATCAACATCTCTAATATCATCCGTATCTAAATATTTTTTTCTATTGATAGATGTATGTGATCTTGTACTATATCTGTATGTATTTGGAACTTCTAAATGTGTTTTTGGAGTTCTATAAGTACCTGCAACACCTATATGAAGAACTTTTTCAGCATCAAGGATTGGTGCAAAAACGGCTCTACCAGTTAAAGAATAACCTTCATCAATACCAAAATCTTTGTTTTGATCTTGAGAAAACTCAACTTCTTCATATTCACCTTGTGCATTAAAGTGAAGTCCCCCAATTAATAAATAGTTACTACCCATGATGTTTGTTTGAAAACCTAAATGACGAGAAGCATCCATTTTAGAAACAAGAGAACGTTCCATAAATGTTAAATATCTAGAAGTAGTAGTAGTTTCCATACCAAATCCTTCTTTAAAATGACCAGCTTTGATATTCCATTTGTTTGAATCAGCAGTATATTTAATATACATATCTTTCATTTCCATAACTGCGCCAGCAAAATCTACATCGATCTCACCATACCAGTTGTTCCAAAATTGTGCCTTTACAGCAAATCTTGCTCTACGGATATTTACACCGTTTCCAATTTCATTATAGGTATCTGTTGAGAAAATCGCAGCATCAAATTGTACGCGATTATCCATCCATAATCTATAGCTCCCATCTTTAGATGTAAAGTTAATAAACCCATCTTGAGACTCAGCGTCTAAGGGTAAAGCATTAACTTTTTGACCGTACTGGTTTGTTAGAACGGAATCTTTTTTAACTTCCTGGGCATGAGTTCCAATACTGTAAAGGACCAATGCCACTACCAATGTGTAAAATTTATTTCTCATTTTTAATCAATTAATTTATATATACTTGTTTTTAATATTAATTCAATTTATAATTTTCTAATAATTTTTGAAAGCTTTTCCTCCTTTTTAATTCCCATTTTTTTTCTCAATCTATATCTGTTTACTTCAACACTTTTAGGGCTAATATTTAATATAGAGGCTATTTCCTTTGATGTTAATTTTAGACGTAACAAAGAACATAATTTTTTTTCATTATCTGTCAAACCCGGATAGTTTTTTTCTAGGTTTTGAAAGAAATTATCATTCAAATCTTTAATGTATTTATCTAATGATTTTCTTTCTTTTTCTAAATTCAAATTATCCAGAATCAAGATTTTAAGAGAGTTCAAATCATTAAACTTTAATGTTTCTTCCGGTTTTGATTTAATAACTTCAATTTCTGCTTTTAACTTAGAAAATATTTCATTCTTTCTAATAATACTAAGTGCAATTTTCTTCTGCTCTTTTTCTATATTTTCTATTTCTTGCTCCAATTTTTCATTGGCATCATACGTGATTTTTAACTCGTTTTCAAGAAGAACTTGTTGGGCATTATACTTTTTAATATTCCATTCCTCTTCTTCAATAATATCTTTCTCTTTAAGCTTATAGATGATATACATTTGATAGAGTAAAACTGAAAGAAGTATTAGAATAATAATAATTACTACAGGTTTATATAAATCAAAAGTTGTTGTAGGATCTGCAGATTGGATATGTTCAATTATTTTTGTTTTAGTATCATCTGAACGATTTGAAGCATCTTCAATAAAAACATCCCCTTTTACAAATTTTGATGGATTTTGAGATACTTGTAAATTAAATACGTTACTCATAAAAAATAATGCGAAGAAGGATATTAAACCTGCAATTATTGGAGTTACTAACCAACCTAAAGCAATTTTTCCAATCACTTTTAGTTGAATATTTCTTCCTCCTTTTAATATTCCTATTCCCAAAATAGCACCTACAATTGCTTGTGAGCTCGATACCGGAACTAATGGTATTTCAGGCAATCCAATACTTACGAATAAATTGGATAAACTTTGTGAAGAGAAAACAAATAACACCAATGAATGTGCTAATACAACAACAATTGCTGTTTCTGAATTTAATTTCATCAGTGAATTTCCAACCGTCATCATTACCTTCTTAGAATATGTCATAATTCCTATTGCTATAGAAATACCACCAGCTAAAAATAATAATTGTGTTCCGTCTAAGGAAAAGAACCCAAAATCTAAAGTAATATTTGGTGCTGATGGTATAAATACACCAACAACATTCGCAATATTATTTGCTCCCAAACTGAATGATCCAAATGCACCGACAATTAAAAGAGCATATTTAATATAAGCATCTAACCTTACTAAGTGAATTTTACTCTTCTTTAGAATAAACTGTAATAGCAGAAATAATATAACCGCAAAAATTCCACCTAAAATTGGACCAGAAATCCAGGTCGTAACAATTTTAGTTAAAGAACTCATATCTGTAGGGTTGTGTGTAAAAAAGTTCCAACCAATAATTGCACCAACCACAGCCTGAGAAGTAGAAACCGGAAGCTTTAACTTTGTCATCCAAAAAACGGAAATACCGGCAGCTAAAGCTACTGTAAATGCACCCCCCAGAGCATCAACCGAACCTAACTTACCTAAAGTATGTGAACCACCGGCTCCTTGAAGCACAGCACCAAGAACTACAAAAATTGATGCAATAATTGCTGCTTGTTTAAATTTTATCATTTTAGAACCTACGGCAGATCCAAACACATTAGATGCATCATTTGCTCCTAATGTCCACCCTAAAAAAAGTCCGCTTGATAAAAAGAATAAAAACATAATTTTTCTTTAAAATATAGATTTACATTTTTATTTTAATAACTAATGAAGATAACTGTTGTGCAACGTCTTTTGCTGCATCAGAAACTTGTTCGATATGCAAAGCAAAATATCTAAGGTGTAATTTCTCACTTAACTTTAATGTGTCAAACTCTTGAAATATTTTACGTTTAATATTAGCTGATAAAGTATCGGTCTCTCTATGATAAAATAAGACTTTTTGAATACTATCTTTAACTTTATCTGGTTGCGTAAAAAATATTCTTGCTGCAGGTAAAACATTCTCTACAGATTTTGAAGAAAAATTTACTAATTCAATATAATCTTTTTTAATTGCTTCGGGTATATGAGGTGTTTCTACATCAAACTGACTTAAAACATCTTTTGACATATCAATAATATCATCAACACTTTCTAATAAATTTAAAATATCACTAGAGTAGTTAGGCATTAATGAATGTAAATAAAAATCATTTTCAATTTTTCTTTGAATAGTATCTGCTTCTTTTTCTAAAGAACTAATCGATTTTAAATTTTGTTTAAACTCAATTATGTTACCATCAACATAATTGTTTAACCCTTTTTTAAAATTCAGAGTTCCGAGATCTACTTTGTCAAAAAATTCATCTATGCTTAATGCTACAGATTTTGATGTTTTAAAAATATTAATCATTATTTAGACCATTTATTGTTTTACGGTACAAAAGTACAACTATAAGCCCCCTAATAAGTGATAAATATCATGCTGTAATTTTTGTAAATTACATGTAGTGGATATTAAATATTTTATATTACTGTTTTTAAGTATTTTAAATATGATTATGTAGTGGTGTTAATTTCTAATATTAATAAGCTGTATAGTACGTGTTTGGTTAATGTATATAAAAAATAAATCTAAAAGGGCAAATGTAGTGTTGCGCCTTGTATAAAATTATTTAATATTAACACTAAAAACCTCTTTACCTTCTAATTTTCCTAACAAAACATCCCCTGAATTTACCTTACTTACCCCTGCTGGTGTGCCGGTAAAAATAATATCTCCTATTTTTAAAGTAAAGAATTGTGAAACATAAGCAATAATTTCATCTATTTTCCACAACATATTTGAAGTATTACCAACTTGGACCAATTTATTATTTTTAAGTAATTGAAAATTAAGACTTTCTAAATTGAATTCATTTTTATTAAAAAAACTCCCCACTACAGCACTACCATCAAAAGCCTTAGCTTTTTCCCATGGCAAACCCTTTTCTTTCAATTTATTTTGCAGGTCACGAGCAGTAAAATCAATTCCTATTGAAATTTCGTTATAGTACTTATGTGCAAATTTTTTCTCAATATATTTACCCAAACGGTTGATCTTTAACAACACTTCAATTTCATGATGTACTTCATTAGAAAATGGAGGGATCACAAATGGATGATTCTTTAATAATATAGCTGAATTTGGCTTTAAGAAAATCACAGGCTCTTTTGGCTTTTCATTTTCTAATTCTTCTATATGTTTTGTGTAATTTCTACCTATGCAGATTATTTTCATGTATTATTTGGTTATTGGTTGTTGGTTGTTGGTTGTTGGTTGTTGTATTAAAAAAATAAAACTTCTCACTTCTTGCTTCTTGCTTCTTTTAAGGAATCCACTTTTTATCAAAATTTGGTTTTCTTTTTTCTAAAAAGGCAGTGCTACCCTCTACAAAGTCATGCGTTCCAAAACATTTTCCAAACTGCTTGATCTCAACGTCAAAACCATTAACACCATCTTTATAAT
The DNA here is from genome assembly GCA_030625645.1 of Flavobacteriia bacterium. Classification (GTDB taxonomy): domain Bacteria; phylum Bacteroidota; class Bacteroidia; order Flavobacteriales; family Flavobacteriaceae; genus Namhaeicola. Next base: position 9,268 of record DAOUQH010000078.1, read on the forward strand.
TCGAGTTTATAGCTTTTATAGCAGCCGCGATAGCAGTTGAAGAATTTTGTGAAATTTTAAATGCCAATTTTTCACATAAAGGAACTAATTCATTCTGATCTACAATATGGTTCACCAAACCATAATTTTGAGCTTCTTCTGCCGTTATCATATTTGCCGTCATGATCATTTCCATAGCCTTTCCTTTTCCTATCAGTCGAGGCAATCGTTGTGTTCCTCCATAACCAGGAATTAATCCCAAAGTAACCTCTGGTAAACCCATTTTTGCATTCATACTGGCAACTCTAAAATGACAAGACATTGCTAATTCTAATCCTCCTCCTAGCGCAAATCCATTTATAGCTGCAATTACGGGTGTAGATAAATTTTCTATAAAATCAAATAACAGATCTTGTCCATTTTTCGATAATTTGGATCCTTCTTTTTCGTCAAAATCAGCAAATTCAGAAATATCAGCTCCAGCTACAAATGCTTTGTCTTCACTACCGGTGATAACAATAACTCTCACATCTTTATCTTCCTCCAAATCGCGAAAAACATTATGTAATTCAGCAATTGTTTCTTTGTTTAAAGCATTGAGTTTTTTAGGACGATTAATCGTAATAAATGCTAAGTAATCATCAATTACAATAATAATATTATTATAATTCATTTGTTAAGTTTATGGTTAGGTGTGAGTTTTAAGAACTAAGACAATCCATGCTCAGTTTAACAATCATTGTATTCTTTTTAATTTCATAATTATCAAATGTAATGATCATCCTCTTGGTAAAGTTACTCTAAAAACAGTTTCATTATTCATGTTTGATTCAAAAACAATAGTACCATCATAGGCTTCAACAATATTTTTTATCATTGGTAAACCAAGCCCCATACCACTGGATTTCGTAGTGAATCTGGGTTCAAAGATCTTCTTTCTATCCTCTTCAGAAATACCATTACCATTATCGATCACTTCTATGAT
>DAOUQH010000068.1 GCA_030625645.1 Flavobacteriia bacterium
TCTGATATTAGATCTTTTGGTCTTATTCCTGAAATTATTGGTCGTTTACCTGTTTTAAGTTATCTAAAACCACTAGATAGAGCGACACTTCGTTCAATTTTGACAGAACCAAAAAACGCAATAATCAAACAATATAAAAAATTGTTTGAAATTGATGGAATTGATTTTAGTATTGACGAAAAAGCGATGGATTATATTGTTGATAGAGCTCTTGAGTATAAATTAGGTGCAAGAGGTTTACGTTCGCTTTGTGAAGAGATCTTAACGGATGCTATGTTTGAAATGCCAGGTACTGATGAAACAAAACTTCGAGTTACTAAAAAATATGCTGAAGAAAAGTTATCAAAATCAACCATTAAAAAGTTAAAAGCAGTTTCATAGAAATTTTTCTAGATTTAAAATTTTAAATTATCCTACAAGGTTTCGACTTTGTAGGATTTTTTTATTAGTGCTTTAGCAGCTAATTTTAGTATATTTACCCAAATTTTAATGGTGCTTTTTAATATTAAATTTTAAATTCCTTTTATATTTGATTTCACGTGATACCATAGATAAAGTTTTTGAAACTGCCAGAGTAGAGGAGGTAATTGGTGATTTTGTACAGTTAAAAAAAGCAGGTTCAAACTATAAAGGCCTTAGTCCGTTTTCTGATGAAAGAACACCATCCTTTATGGTGTCTCCGGTAAAGCAAATATGGAAAGATTTTAGTACAGGAAAAGGAGGGAATGCTATCTCATTTTTAATGGAGCATGAACATTATTCTTATCCTGAAGCAATTCGGTTTTTAGCTAGAAAATACAATATCGAAATTGAAGAAACTCTGCAAACCGATGAGCAAAAAGAACAAGCCGATGCTAGAGAAAGTATGTATTTAGTGAGTGAATTTGCTAAAAATTATTTTCATGAAATCCTTTTAAATGATGAAAAAGGAAAAGCAATCGGATTTTCATATTTTAAAGAAAGAGGGTTTACAGATGAGATAATAAAGAAGTTTGAATTGGGTTATGCTCTTGATGAATGGACGGCTTTTACCAATGCAGCTTTAGAAAAAAAATATGAAATTGAATTTCTTGAAAAAACAGGTTTAACTATTGTAAAAGACACCAAGCAATTCGACCGATTTAAAGGTCGGGTTTTGTTTCCTATTCATTCGATGAGTGGAAGAATTTTAGGTTTTGGTGGAAGAACTTTAAAAACCGATAAAAATGTTGCTAAATATCTCAATTCGCCCGAGAGCGAAATTTACCATAAAAGCAAAATACTTTACGGAATTTATCAAGCAAAACAAAGTATAGCAAAACAAGATAATTGTTATTTGGTTGAAGGTTACACCGATGTGATTTCAATGAACCAGTCGGGGATTGAAAATGTTGTTGCATCCTCAGGAACTGCCTTGACTCCAGATCAAATTAGATTGATTAATCGATTAACCCCAAATATTACTGTTTTATTTGATGGTGATGCAGCTGGAATTAGAGCATCTTTGCGAGGAATTGATTTGATTCTTGAGCAAGGTATGAATGTTAAAGTGATTTCTTTCCCAGAAGGAGATGATCCTGATAGTTTTGCAAAAAAGAATTCTGAGGAAGATTTAAAAGAGTTTTTGGAGAATAATGCAATGGATTTTATTCAGTTTAAAACATCACTTTTAATAAAAGATACTGCTAATGATCCGGTAAAAAAAGCTTCACTAATTAGAGAGATTGTATTGAGTATTTCGAAAATACCAAATAACATTCAGCGCGAAGTCTATATTCAGGAATGTGCTAAAATTATGGATATCTCTGAAGAAGTTCTTTTTAAAGAATTAGCACAATTATCAAGAAAAGCACAAAAACAGGGGCAGCAAAATGCTCATCAAATAGATTCTGGTTTTAGAGGAGTAAAGAAAGAAACTCAGAAAATAAAAAAAATAGATCAACAATTAATACTAGAAAGAGAGATAATTAAAATATTACTTCTTTATGGAAATAATAAGGTTGATTTTATTGATTATATTGTTGAATATGATGACGAAGGAAAGAAGAAAATGGTAAAAGAGGTTTATGAAAATTTAGTTTCCTATGAAATTTATTCTCATTTACAAGAGGATGAAATTGAGTTTACCAATGATATATTCCAAAAAATTTATTTTGAGATTATTCATCGGTTAAATCAGGAAGAGAAGTTTACGACCGAAACTTTTACACAACATGAAGATATGGTATTAGGACAAGCTGTAAGTAGCTTGATTATGGATGAAGAAAAGTATGTTTTGAGTGATTGGGACAGAAAGGAGGTAGTTGTAAAATCTAAAGAAGAAAGTTTACAGAAGCTGGTTTCAGATGTTATTTATAGATTGCGTAAAATACTAATTGTTAAAAAAATAAATGCTCTAAAAGATGAAATGGTAAATTTAGAAGAGGAGGATGACTTTGAAAATAAAAGAATTGAGAATTTAACGCTAGTTAAGGATTACAATAATTTAAAAATATTGATTTCTGATAAATTAACTGTTGTTGTTGATTAGTGATTCTATTTTTTTAAATCTTCACTTATCTCACAAACCGGAATTTCAACCATTTTATGTCTATTTGCCTTGTTTAATTTTGTATAAATATTAAAAACTTCTTTTTCTCGTTTGTTGAAATTAGTAGTATTTTCACCATCTTCAACCATTTTCATCGCCCATTCTAATTCGTCATAACTTGCTCCCAATTGATCTTCATCTGTTCGAGTATCGCCAAATAAGCCATCGGTAGGTTGCGCATTTTGAATAGATTCAGGAACTTCTAAATAAGCTGCCAGTTCAAAAACTTCCGACTTCATTAAATCGGCTATCGGACTAATATCTACACCGCCATCGCCATATTTTGTATAAAATCCAACACCAAAATCTTCTACTTTATTTCCTGTTCCGACAACTAATAATCCGTTTAAACCGGCAAAATAATAAAGTGTTGTCATCCTAATCCTTGCACGAGTGTTTGCCAAAGATAGATCAACTTTTGGCGAACTTTCTATTTTGGGTACAGCACTTTTAAAACTTTCAAAAACTGAGGTTAACTCAACTTCTTCTGACTTAATATTATCAAATCTCATTTTTAATTGATTAATATGCTCTTTTCCTCGGTTTACCTGATTTTCGCCTTGGTAAATAGGCATTTCTACACAAAGAGTAGGTAAACCCGTTTTAGCACAAAGCGTTGACGTTACCGCCGAATCTATTCCGCCTGAAATTCCAATAACAAAACCGTTAATTTTTGCATTTTCGGCATAAGTTTTTAACCAGTGTACTATGTGATTTGTAACCTTTTTTGTGTTCATTTTGAAAGTATTTGTTAGTTTTGCTGGAACAAAAATAAAAAATTAATGCGATACTTTATTATTATTCTTTTTTTAGGAAGTTTTTTAAGCTGTTCTAAAGACGAAACTCAAAAAGTTGATGTTTCTTCCATTAAGGTTAAAACCGAGATAAAACGATTTGATGAGAAATTTTATACAACTCCGCCTGATAAATTGGCAGAGTTAAAAGTAGAGTTTCCATATCTTTTTCCACCGCAGGATCCCGATTCAGTTTGGGTTAATAAAATGACCAATAAAGATGAATTGGATCTCTTTGAAGAAACTCAGAAATTATATAAAGATTTTTCTAAAGAAAAGGAACAGTTAGAATCGTTATTTAAACATATAAAATATTATTACCCAAAGTTTAATGAGCCAAAAATTGTTACACTTTTAAGTAATGTAGATTCTGATAATAGAGTGATTTTAACCGATAGTTTATTGCTTATTTCACTAGATGTTTTTCTTGGTAAGAATCATGAATTTTATAATGATTTTCCTAAATATGTTAAGCAGTCTTTTGCCAAAGAGCATATACCTGTAGCTGTAGCTGAGAAGTTTGCCGAGCAGATTTTGCCACTTTCAAATGATAAAACTTTTGTTTCTAAAATGATTCAGCAAGGAAAAAAAATGGAATTGATTTATAATTTTTTACCCGAGACTGAACAAGCTGAGATTTTAGCTTATTCAAATGAACAATTACAATGGGCAAATGATAATGAACCTGAAGTTTGGAAATTTTTTATTGAAAATGAAATGCTATTTAGTACCGATCAAGAATTATCGGAAAGATTTATTGATGCAGCACCATTTTCAAAATTTTATTTGGCAAATGATCATGAATCACCTGGTAGAGTAGGGGTTTGGTTTGGTTGGCAAATTGTACGTTCTTATATGAAAAATAACAAAGCTCCATTGCAAAAGATGTTGGCAACACCAAATGAGGTCATTTTTAAAAGATCGAAATATAAACCCCGAAAGAATTAAAAGATTAAACATTCAACTATGTCAGTAAAAAGTAATTCAGAAATAAAAATAAAAGTAGGATTAGACGAGAATAAAGTTCCAGAAAAAATAATGTGGAGTGCAGATGATGGAGAAATTGTAGATATGGAAGCTAAGGCAGCATTTTTATCTCTTTGGGATAGTAAAACAAAAGACACCTTTAAAATTCACCTTTGGACCAAGAAAATGCCGGTAGATGAGATGAAGCAATTTTACCATCAAATGTTTTTATCGATGGCAGATTCATTTCAAACTGCAACAGGAGATGATAAAATGACAGCTACAATGCGTGATTTTATCGATTATTTTGCAGAAAAAATGGAATTGAAGTAGTATTGAGAATTTAGTTTAGATGTTTTGGAGTTGGATTTTGTAAAGTTCTAATTTATAGACGTTTATAAGTTATAAATATAGTTAGGATTCTGCTATTTTTTCAATGATACTTTGAAAATAATTTTCTTGATCTTCAAAATCAAATTCACTAACATCGATTATTAAGGTATTTAGATCTTCTTCAGTTTTGATAAAATTAGTATAAGCTCTATGGATATTTTCAAGATATTCGGGTGAAATATTTTGTTCGTAATCTCTACCTCTTTTTTTGATATTTTTTAAAAGCTGCTCGGTATTTTGATATAGGAAAACATAAATATCTGGCTTGCTAATTTCTTTATACATAATATCAAACATTTTACGATAGAGCTTATACTCTTCTTTAGGTAACGTTACCTGAGCAAAAATGAGTGATTTAAAAATATAATAATCAGATACAATAAAGTTTTTAAAAAGGTCAAATTGCGCTAAATCCTCAGTTAATTGATGATATCGATCTGCCAAGAAACTCATTTCTAAAGGAAAGGCATATCTTTCTTGATCGCTATAAAATTTTGGTAAAAATGGATTATCGGCAAAACGTTCTAAAACTAATTTGGCATTAAATTCATCACCCAATTTTTTGGCCAAGGTGGTTTTTCCTGAACCTATATTTCCTTCAATAGCGATATAATTAAATTTTTCTAATAAATAAGAGGGGTTTTTAAGTTGTAGATTGGTTTTTATAAGCTCAGTAGAATCCGTACAATTTTTCAAACAGTTATTAATAGATATTTTCTCAACCGGATGTTGAGCATTTCCGGCAATCTCAGCTAGCGGTTCAAGTACAAACTTTCTTTTCAGCATTCGTGGGTGCGGAATAATCAAATTTTGGTAAAAAATTACTTCATTTCCAAATAGTAAAATATCAATATCAATTTTTCTAGATTCATAATTACCAGATTCAGAGCGGATTCTTCCAAGAGTTTTTTCAACGGCAAGAACTTTTTCGATTAGAATCTCAGGGCTTAAACCTGTGAAAATTTCAATACAAATATTATAAAAATCATCACCGTCAAAACCCCAGGACTTTGTTTGATAAACCGAAGAAATTGTTTTTACTTTTCCAATCTTTTTATTTAATGCATCAATAGCATTTTGAAGATTATTAAGCTTATTTCCTTGATTAGTACCAAGTGATAAATATGTTATTTTTTTATTTTGCATCTTGTTCTGCAAAGAAAATAAAACCTAAGGATAAAAGTTTATATTTGTCCTTATATTTATAAACAATATTTCAGTTTGCTTTGTAACTTTATTATTATGGAGGCGACAAATAGATGAGTAAAATTTAATCAAATTTAATATGACATTTTTAAGAGAGTTATTGGCAGTTATTGTAGGGATTTTTGTCTCTTTATTTTTAATGATAATGGTTTTTGCCCTTATTGGATTTTTAATGGGAGATGGAGATGAAATAAAAGTAAAATCCAATTCGGTTTTAATCCTAAAATTAAAAGAAGAAATTAAAGATTATGCACCAAAAAGTGACGATCCTTTTGAAATGATATTGGATATAAAGGATGGAAAAATGGGACTAAACCAAATGATTAATGCCATTGAAAATGCGAAAGATGATGATAATATTAAAGGAATTAGTATTGAAGCACTTCAGATTAATGCTGGAATATCACAATTACAATCTCTTAGAGATAAATTACTAGAGTTTAAAGAAAGTGGAAAATTTATTACTGCTTATGCTGATTATTACGACCAGAAAAATTATTATTTGAGTTCGGTTGCTGATTCAATTTATGTGAATCCGGTTGGAGGAATTGATTTTAAAGGTTTAAGTGTAGAGATTCCTTATTTCAAGGATTTTGAAGATAAATATGGTATTAAAATGGAAGTGATACGTCACGGGAAATATAAAAGCGCTGTTGAACCATTTTTATTTGATAAAATGAGTGATGAAAACCGTGAGCAAACCTTTTCATTTTTAAATTCTATTTGGGGTGAATTAGTAGAAGATATTGGTTATTCTATTAATAAAACAAGTGATGAATTAAATCATGTTGCCGATGGTTTATTGGCTAGAAATCCAGAATTAGCTACTGAAAATGATATGATAGATGGCAGTTTATATAAGGATGAATATAAAAATAAGCTGAACAATTTAGTAGGAATAGATTTAGATAAAAAACTTAACTTAATAAGTTTAGAAGATTATATCGATTCGGGTAAAGGGAGAAATAAATCTACAGCAAAAGATAGAATAGCTGTGATTTATGCACAAGGTGAAATTATATATGGAAAAGGAAATGAAAATGAGATAGGACAGGAATTAATTAATAAAGCTCTAAAAAAAGCAAGGGAAAGTAAAAATGTAAAAGCAATTGTTTTACGAGTGAATTCACCTGGAGGTAGTGGTTTATCATCAGATATTATGTGGAGAGAATTAGAATTGACAAAAAAAGAAAAACCGCTAGTAGTTTCAATGGGAAATTATGCCGCATCTGGAGGATATTATATTGCATGTAATGCCGATAAAATTTTTGCCGAACCAACTACAATTACAGGTTCAATAGGTGTTTTTGGGGCAATACCAAATTTTTATGGATTAACTGAAAAAATAGGAATTAATGCAGAGCAAGTTGGAACGAACAAACAATCTGTTGGTTATAGTGTTTTTGAACCAATGAATCCTGAATTTTATGATGTAACTAAAGAGGGTATTGAAACTTTTTATAAATCATTTGTTCAGAAAGTAGCAGATGGAAGAAATATGACTTATGCACAAGTTGATAGCATAGCACAAGGTAGAGTTTGGACAGGTGTTCAGGCGAAAGAAAATGGTTTGGTTGATGAATTGGGTAGTTTAGAAGATGCTATTGAAGCTGCAGCCGAATTAGCGGATCTAGATGATTATAGAGTGAGAAATTATCCAAATTATAAAAAGGATATTAACGATATGTTTAATAATGTGCCATTTGTTAAAGTGAACAAAGAAAAATTATTGCAAGAAGAATTGGGAGCTGAAAATTATAAAATGTATAAAAATATCAAAAAAATATCTTCATTAAAAGGAATTCAAGCAAGGATACCATTTGAAATGGTAATTGAATAATATTATTAATTTTACAAATTACCACCGACTTCAATTGGTGGTAATTTTTGATTATAAGCTTTATGAATTTAACTCATATTTCATAGAGAGTTAATTTTTAGTGTAGATAGTTAACATATCAGTTTTCCCTGAATCGTTCAAGGTTTATCCTTAAATTCCCTATTTTTGCAGCATGTCAAGAAAAAAGAAATTTCATTTATTCGAAAATATAGAAATAACCGATACTGCTGCAAAAGGTAAAGCAGTGGCAAAAGCGCCTGATGGTAGAGTTATTTTTGTTCCAAATGCTGTTCCGGGTGATGTCGTAGATATCCAAACCGGGAGAAAACGCAAGTCCTATTTTGAAGGTAGAGTTGTAAAAATTCATAAGGAATCTGAAAAAAGAACCGAACCCGTTTGTGATTATTTTGGTGTTTGTGGAGGTTGTAAATGGCAAAACATGAAATATGAAGAGCAACTTTTTTATAAACAAAAAGAGGTTACTAATAATTTAGTGAGAATAGGTCATTTAGAACTACCGGAAATTACACCAATTTTAGGATGTAAAGAGATATATTTTTATAGAAATAAAATGGAATTTTCATTTTCAGATTCTCGTTGGTTAACAAATGAAGAAATCAAAAGTGGAGCTGATTTTGACAATAAAAATGCCTGCGGATTTCATATTCCAAAAATGTGGGATAAAATTTTAGATATTGATAAGTGCCATTTACAGGAAGATCCTTCAAATGATATTAGAAACTCAATTAGAGAATTTGCAAAAGAGAATGAAATAAGCTTTTTTAATCCAAGAAATCAACATGGACTTTTAAGAACTTTAATGATTCGAATTGCTTCTACTGGAGAAATCATGGTTGTAGTTCAATTTTTTGAAGATAATACCGAAAAGCGTGAGGCACTATTAAATTACGTTGCTGAAAAATTCCCTGAAATAACATCTTTACAATATGTAATAAATAACAAAGGTAATGATACAATTTACGATCAGGAGGTAGTTTTGTTTAAAGGGAAAGATCATATTTTTGAAGAGATGGAAGGATTGAAATTTAAAATCAATGCCAAATCATTTTACCAAACCAATTCTGAGCAAGCATATGAATTATATAAAATAGCAAGAGATTTTGCCAATTTAAAAGGTGATGAGATTGTTTATGATCTTTATACAGGAACAGGAACAATCGCCCAGTTTATATCAAAAAAAGCAAAAAAGATAGTTGGAGTTGAATCTGTGCCAGAGGCAATTGTAGATGCTAAGGAAAATGCAAAAATGAATAAAATTGATAATGTAGAATTCTTTGTAGGAGATATGGCAAAAGTTTTTACACAAGATTTTATTGCGCAAAATGGTACGCCAGATGTAATTATAACAGATCCACCACGAGATGGAATGCACAAAAAAGTAGTTGAACAAATTTTAAATATTTTGCCAAAAAAAATAGTTTATGTTAGTTGTAATTCTGCAACTCAGGCTAGAGATTTAGCACTAATGCAAGATGCCTATAAAATTGTAAAAACTCAGGCAGTAGATATGTTTCCGCAAACACATCACGTAGAAAATGTTGTATTGATGGAAAAACGATAATTTTTCAATTCGGCTATTTCTAAAAAAGAATATATATTTGTGAGAGTATAAAATGAAAAGATTACAAATGTGATATATGCTTAGGTAATTTTTAATCAAATAATAAATCTGCAAACAAGAATAAAACGTATCAACACAACTATAATGAAATTCCATAAATATTTACTTTTCTTAGTTTTAATTTTCTTTATCGCTTCCTGCGAAAAAGATGATATCTGTTTGGAAGAGAATACACCAAGGTTGGTTATCAGATTTTACGATTATGATAATCCTGGGATGTTTAAAAAAGTTCCAAATTTAGCTGTAAGAATTGAAGGACAAAAAGAATATTATGTTGTTGAAGGAATTTCAAATACAACAGATTCTATTGTAGTTCCTCTAGAAGTAGTTAAGGACTTGACTAAGATTGAACTTGTGCTTAACGGAATTGATACGGATACTGAAAATGATAATTCTGATTTTATGGATGTAAACTATTTAAGAATAGAAGAGTTTGTTTCGCGTTCTTGTGGTTACAGAATTATTTATGAAGATACAAAGTTTGATTTAAAATCAGATACCGAGAATTGGATAAAAGATATAATTGCTGTAGGGGGTCCGTTAAATATAACCAATGAAAAAAGTAGACATGTTAAAATATATCATTAGTTTTTTTGTGTTATTTGTTTTCTTTACTGGATTTTCACAAGTAAAAGAGCAAGATACAACACAGTATAAAGATAGATATGGTTTACGGGTAGGAGTAGATGTTTTTACTCCTGTTTATTCGCTTTTTGATGAAGATACAAAAGGTTGGGAGATTGTTGCAGATTATAGAGTTGCTAAGAAATTTTGGGTTGCTGGTGAGTTTGGATTTAAAGAACATACTTCTTTTGAAGACTATTTTAATTTTACTTCAAAAGGAACATATTTTAAGATAGGAGCTGATTATAATGCCTACAAAAATTTTGTTGGAATGGAGAATATGATTCAGGTTGGTTTGCGTTATGGTTATAGTTCGTTTAGTCAAACTTTAAATCAGTATCTAATAAATTCTGATACTTATTTGCCAATAGAAGTTCGAGATACGCCTGTAGAGTACGATAACTTGAATGCACATTGGATCGAAGGAATACTCGGTCTAAAAGTAGAAGTTTTACACAATCTTTATATGGGTATGGCTTTAAGTGGAAAGGTAATGATAAGCACAAAAGAAGCAGAAGGATTTAAAGATTTATATGCCCCGGGTTTTAACAGAATTTATGTAAATAACTACGGATTTGGCTTTAATTATACAATTTCTTATCTTTTTCCTTTCTATAGAAAATAATATAACCATTGATAAAACATGAAAAATAAAAAAATTATTTCCGTTTTTACTTTTGGATTATTTTTAGTTGTGGTTGGAGCAATAGGGAAGATATTAAAATGGGAACAAGCTAGTATTATTATGGCAATTGGCTTGGTTTTTGAAACAATAGCAGTACTAATGTTTGCATGGGATAAAATTAAGAAAAATGGGTGATTCAAGTCCGCAAAAACTAATTTTAGGATCCTTGTTTATTGTATTATTATCTTTAAAAATAAAAGAGAAATGCTATTATTGTTTTTTAGGAGCTCTTATAATTGGCTTGGTATTTTTCTTTGTTGGAATATATAAATTAATAAGAAAAATATAATGGCTAAAAATAAACTAAATGATCTTTCTGGCCTTGGTGGATTTGTTTTTTCAACCAATGATGATGAAGATTTTTCAGCTTTTGCTGAAGAAGATCGAGAAACTTTAGCAAATAAAGACCAAAGTTTGGAAGCTCATTTTTCAAACAAAAGTCGAGGTGGAAAAACGGTTACTGTAATTAAAGGATTTCAGGGTTCAGAGAATGATTTAAAATCACTTGGAAAATTATTAAAAACAAAATGTAGTGTTGGCGGAACCACAAAAGATGGTGAGATTAT
>DAOUQH010000070.1 GCA_030625645.1 Flavobacteriia bacterium
AAAAAATGAAAAAATTATAAGTGATTTCTTCTATGATTTTAATTCGATTAGTGAACTAAAGAATATTCAGGAAAGAATTACAAAAGCTCAGTCTATTAATGATAATAAAACCAGTAGTACACCATCAAATACAGAGGTGAAATTCAGCTATAACGGCAAAATATTCAGTAGAAAAGTAATTGAAAAAAATTTAAGTGATGAAGAAAAAGAAGCGTACAAAAAATCTCTCGAACAAAGTGCTTCTTTTTTAGATGGTAGCACATATAAAATTGAATATCATTTCCCAAAACCTATCAAAAGTACAACATATAAAGGAGCTACTTTTAGTGAGGATAGACAAACTATACTTATTGATACTAATATGAAAAATATAATTGAAAATCCAAAATTGTTGGACTTTGAAATTATTTTAGAATAAATAGCTACCTTAAGATATGGTGTGATTTTAAAAATGGTATTTTAACATCACTTAATTAACCAATAATATTTTTTTCTTTCATTCAATTACAAATTAATATGCAAGAAATTCAATTACAAGATATAGGTTTTACCGACTATCAAAAAGCTTGGGATTATCAGGTAAAACTATTTGAAGAAATTATTGATATAAAACTCGATAATCGAAAAAATGAGACCAATAACCCTAGTCCAAATCATTTTTTATTTACAGAACATCCTCATGTTTATACTATCGGTAAAAGTGGTAATATTGGCAATCTATTACTCAATGAAAAACAACTGAAAGACAGAGAAATAACCTTGGTAAAATCAAATCGTGGTGGCGATATTACATACCATGGTCCAGGGCAAGTTGTTGGTTATCCAATTTTAAATTTAGATTATTTCTTTCCTGATATTCATTTGTATATGCGCAAACTTGAAGAAGTTATTATTAATGTAATTGCAGAATACGGATTAAAAGGAGAAAGAAGTGAAGGGGAAACAGGAGTATGGTTAGATGTTGGAACGCCTTTTGCTCGAAAAATATGTGCAATGGGAGTAAGAACTTCTCGTTGGGTTACTATGCACGGATTTGCTATAAATGTAAATACAAACCTTGGATATTTCGATCATATAATACCCTGTGGAATAAAAGGAAAAACTGTCACATCTTTACAAGCTGAACTTAGTAAGAAAATTTCAATTGAAGAAGTAAAATCGAAAATATTAAAACATTTTTCTGTTATTTTCCACTCAAAATTTATTAAAAAGCTTTAATAATTCTATATTTAACATCATGTTATGTTAAATTTTAGTTAGTTTATCTCTTTTTAACAATTTTACTGATTTTAATCATTCTTTAGACTCCTTCTTCATACTACTTTTGCACTCTTAATCAGTTCAATTCAAAATATCACGATTAAAGGTGATAATTTGATTATTTTGCAAAAATAAATTATAACATAAGATGAAAAAAGATTTTTCTAAACTAATTTGTGATGCAAATGAGGCAGTAGCACGTATTGCGCATAAAACCAATGAGGTTTGTGCAATATATCCTATTACTCCAGCATCACCAATGGGAGAACACGTAGATGTGTTTAGCTCAGAAGGCATGGAGAACATTTGGAAAAATGTTCCAAGAATTGTAGAATTACAAAGTGAAGGTGGAGCGTCAGGTACTGTTCATGGATCATTACAAACCGGAGCCTTAACTACTACATTTACAGCTTCACAAGGATTGTTATTAATGATACCAAACATGTATAAAATTGCAGGTGAATTATTACCTTCAGTTATTCATGTTGCAGCCCGTACATTAGCTACGCATGCATTATCAATATTTGGTGACCATAGTGACGTTATGTCTGCTCGTCAAACAGGTTTCGCTATGTTATTTGGCGGAAGTGTTCAAGAAGCACATGACTTTGCTTTAATCTCTCAAGTAGCAACCTTAAGATCAAGAATTCCGTTTATGAACATCTTTGACGGATTTAGAACTTCTCATGAAATTTCTAAGATCGATTCAATTCCTGATGATATCATTATAGATATGATGCCTGAAGATAAAATCATGGAGCACAGAAAACGTTCTTTAGATCCAGATAATCCAGTACTTAGAGGTACTTCTCAAAACCCTGATGTATTCTTCCAGGCAAGAGAAGCTTCAAATGTTTATCACGACAGAGTTCCTGGAATTGTTCAAGATGTAATGGATGAATTTGCTGAAAAAACAGGAAGAAAATATGGCTTAACTGATTATATTGGTCATCCTGAGGCAGAACGTGTAACCATTATTATGGGATCTGGAATGGGACCTGTAAGAGAAACATTAGAAAAAATGGTTGCTGATGGTGAAAAAGTAGGTGCTTTATTTATCCGTTTATACCGTCCTTTCCCTGCAAAAGACATGTTAGCTAAACTACCTAAAACAGTAACTAAAATTTCTGTATTAGATAGAACTAAAGAACCTGGAAGTGTTGGTGAACCTCTTTATATGGATGTGATAAGTGCATTTGTTGAGAGTGGTCAAAAAATACCTACTATTGTTGGTGGTCGTTATGGATTATCTTCAAAAGAATTTACTCCTAAAATGGTAAAAGGTGTCTATGATGAACTATTAAAAGAAACTCCAAAAAATCACTTTACAGTTGGTATTAATGATGATGTAACATTTACAAGTATTGATATTGATTCTGATTTTGAAATTAAAAGATCAACTATTAACTGTAAATTCTACGGTTTAGGATCTGATGGAACTGTAGGTGCAAATAAAAACTCAATTAAAATTATTGGTCAAACTACCGATAATTATGTTCAAGGATATTTTGTTTATGACTCGAAAAAAGCAGGTGCGCAAACAATTTCGCATTTAAGTTTTGGACCAGATCCAATTCATTCTTCTTACTTAATTGATAAATCTGATTTTGTTGCTTGTCATCAATTCAATTTTATTGAAAGTTATGATATGGTTGCTGATTTAAAAGAAGGTGGTACTTTCTTATTAAACTCTCCATTTTCTAAAGAGGAGATTTGGAATGAATTACCAAAAGCTTCACAACAAGGAATCATCGATAAAGGAATTAATTTCTATATTGTTGATGCAACCAAAGTTGCTCATGAAGCAAAATTAGGTAAAAGAACAAATACAGTATTACAAACATGTTTCTTCGCTATTTCAGGTATCTTACCAAAAGAAGAGGCAATTCAAAAAATTAAAGATGCAATTGTAAAATCTTACTCTCATAAAGGAGATAAGGTTGTCCAAATGAACTTTAATGCTGTAGATCAATCTTTGGCTAACTTAGAAAAAGTTGATTATCCTAAACAAGTTACTAGTGAAAAAACTTTGCAACCTGCAATGGTTAATGCACCTCAAGGGTTTGTTACCGAAGTATTAGAAAAAATATTGAGTGGTAAAGGTGATGAATTACCAGTAAGTGCATTCCCTGTAGATGGAACTTTCCCAACAGGAACTACACAATACGAAAAAGCTGGTATTGCTGATTTTGTTCCGGTTTGGGATGATGAAAATCTTTGTACACAATGTAATAAGTGTGTAGCTATTTGTCCTCACGCAGCCATTAGAGCAAAAGTTGTTACTAAAGAAGAGTTGATAGATTCTCCATTAACATTAAAATCTGTAGGAGCTAAAGGTCGTCCGTTTGCTAAGGAAGATCAATATATATTACAAGTATCTGCTCAAGATTGTACCGGTTGTATACTTTGTGTAGAAGTTTGTCCTGCTGAAAGCAAAGAAGTTGAAGGTTTGAAAGCAATCAACATGCATAAAAAATTAGAGGTTGAAGTTGTTGAAGATGAAAACTGGGATTTCTTCGAAAAATTACCTTATTATGACAGAACAGAATTAAGTACTACTAATATAAAAGGTTCTCAATTTATGGAACCATTATTTGAATTCTCTGGTGCTTGTCCTGGTTGTGGTGAAACTCCATATATTAAATTGATTACTCAATTATATGGTGATAGCATGATTGTTGCAAATGCAACTGGTTGTTCATCAATATATGGTGGTAACTTACCAACAACTCCTTACAAAAAGAACGGATCTGGTAGAGGACCAGCTTGGGCTAACTCTTTATTTGAAGATAATGCAGAGTTTGGTTTAGGTATGAAATTGGCTCTTGATAAAAAACAAGAGATTGCTGTTAGTTTATTAAAATCAATCGAATTATTAGTAGGATCTGAATTAGTTAATTCAATTCTAGATAATCCGGAAACTGATGAAAAATTAAAAGAGCAAAAATTTACCGATATTGATAAGTTAAAAGAAACTTTAAAAGTTATCGATAATAATGAAGATGCTAAAAAATTAAGCCAATTAACCGAATACTTACGCCATAAAGCCGTTTGGATATTTGGTGGTGACGGTTGGGCTTATGATATTGGTTTCGGAGGTGTTGATCACGTTTTAGGATCTGGTGAAAATGTAAATATTTTGGTAATGGACACTGAGGTTTATTCAAACACTGGTGGACAAATGTCAAAAGCTACACCACTAGGTGCAAGTGCTAAATTTGCAATGGCAGGTAAGAGAACCCCTAAGAAAAGTTTAGCTATGCAAGCTGTTTCTTACGGAACTGTTTATGTTGCTCAAATTGCAATGGGTGCTAAAGATGTACAGTCTTTAAGAGCTATTAAAGAGGCTGCAGAATACCCTGGACCATCATTAATTGTTGCTTATTCACATTGTGTTGAGCACGGTTATGATATGAAAGATGGTGCTGAGCATCAAGAAAAAGCTGTTGAAACAGGATATTGGCCATTATTTAGATTTGATCCTTCAAAACCAAAAGGTAAAAGGTTTAAATTAGATTCTAAAGAGCCTGTTGGTAAATTAGAAGATTTTATGTACACTGAAGCTCGTTTTGTTAGAGTTGCTAAGGAGCATCCAGAAGTTGGAAAAGAACTACTTGGTCAAGCACAAGAACAAGTTGAGTCTCAATGGGAACGCTTAGAGTTATATAAAAATCTATAAGCAATATATTTCAAAACCTCGTAAAGTGTAAAAACTTTACGAGGTTTTTTTATTCTAAATATTCAAAAAAATACCTTTTCAGTATTAATACTTTTCTCAAAAAAAGTAATATTTTCAAACCATGAAAGCAAATGAGCATTTTGATAAAGCTAAAGAGCAATTAAAAATAGCAAATGAAGAATTATATAAACCAGAAGAAGATGTGGTTTCTTATTTGGTTTGTAAAAATTCACAAAATGCTATCGAAAATTATTTAAAAGGCTTTTTAAGTCAGCGTGGATTTGAAACTCATGATAACGAAACAATGAAAGGATTACTCGAAAGGTGTAAATCTCTCGATTCAAACTTCCATAAAATTCATCTAAAAACAATTGACTGCAAAGCACACAAAATTGATTCTAGCTATTGTGAAGATGTTAATAAAGTTAGCGAATGCTTTAATGCAGCTGATAATCTGGATACTTTTTTTAGAAAATTGAAAGTAATTTAAAAGTACTAAGTCCAAGTATTCTTTAAATTATTAATACCCTAAATATTAATCATTCAATTTCAAAACTGCCATAAATGCTTGTTGTGGAATTTCAACATTCCCTACTTGACGCATACGTTTTTTACCTTTCTTTTGCTTTTCTAGTAACTTACGCTTACGCGAAATATCACCACCATAACACTTTGCAGTAACATCTTTTCGAAGTGCTTTGATAGTTTCACGAGCAATAATTTTTGCACCAATTGCAGCTTGTATCGGAATATCAAATTGCTGACGCGGAATTAATTGTCGTAGTTTTTCACACATTTTCTTACCAATACCATAAGCTGTACTATCGTGTAATAAAGCAGAAAGTGCATCAACAGGTTGACTATTCAATAAAATATCAACTCTAACTAATTTTGAAGTTCGTAATCCTAACGGATGATAATCAAAAGAAGCATACCCTTTTGATACTGTTTTTAATCTATCATAAAAATCAAAAACAATTTCTGATAAAGGCATGTCAAAACTTAACTCTACTCTATCTGTAGTTAAATAATTCTGATTTGTAATTTCTCCTCGCTTTTCAATACACAAACTCATTACCGGACCAACAAATTCAGACTTTGTAATAATACTTGCTTTAATATAAGGCTCTTCAACTCTATTTAGAGTAGAAGGCTCGGGTAAATCACTTGGGTTATTTACTAAAATTACTTTATCAGGATTTTTATTTGTAAAAGCATGGTAAGAAACGTTTGGTACAGTGGTTATTACCGTCATATCAAACTCTCTTTCTAAGCGCTCTTGTATTATTTCTAAATGTAACATTCCTAAAAATCCACATCGAAAACCAAACCCTAAAGCTGCTGAACTTTCTGGAATAAATACTAGTGAGGCATCATTCAATTGTAATTTTTCCATCGAAGATCTCAGTTCTTCATAATCTTCAGTATCAACAGGGTAAATACCAGCAAAAACCATAGGTTTAACATCTTCAAAACCTTCAACTCTATTTTGAGTAGGGTTTTCTGCATCGGTAATAGTATCCCCAACTTTTACTTCTTTAGCAGTTTTAATTCCAGTAATTAAATAACCTACATCTCCAGCTTTAACACTTTTCTTTGGAATTTGTTTTAGTTTTAAAGTACCTACCTCATCGGCAGTATATTCATTTTCTGTTGCTATAAATTTAATTCGTTGTCCTTTTTTAATCTCCCCATTTATTACTCTAAAATAGGTTTCTACACCACGATATGAATTATATACCGAATCAAATATTAAAGCTTGTAGAGGCTCATTTACATCTCCAGAAGGCGCTGGAACTCTATCTATAATTGCTTCTAAAATTTCTTTAACTCCAAAACCTGTTTTTCCACTTGCGTGAATTACTTCTTCAGGATCACAACCTAAAAGATCTACTATATCATCGGTTACTTCCTCAGGATTTGCACTAGGTAAATCTACCTTATTCAAAACCGGAATAATTTCTAAATCATTTTCTAAAGCCAAATATAGATTTGAAATGGTTTGTGCCTGAATACTTTGTGCTGCATCAACAATTAAAAGTGCGCCTTCACATGCTGCAATTGATCGAGAAACTTCATAAGAAAAATAAACATGGCCTGGTGTATATATCAAATTAAAAACAAATTTTTCACCATTATGCTCATAATCCATTTGAACAGCATGACTTTTTATTGTAATGCCTCGTTCTCGCTCCAAGTCCATACTGTCTAACAATTGATCTTTCTTTTCACGATCAGTTATTGTACCAGTATATTCTAAAAGCCTATCTGCCAAAGTACTTTTACCATGGTCAATATGTGCAATAATGCAAAAATTTCGAATGTTCTTCATCTTCAATATTATGTAAACGGCTGTTATTCTGAATAAAATAATAATATTACTAAATACCGCTTAATATTTGCAAAAATAATAAAAAACAAATGGTAAAGCGTTAAATCTTTACCATTTGTTTAAGGTGAGTCCTAAGCGTTATAATATTAAAATAAACCAAGACTCTTTTTCTCTATTTTATAATAATGGGAATGTAACAAATTTTTAATATTTTTACTTATTCTACCCAATCTGCAACAAATAAATTGGTATCACTTGTTCCTCCATTATTTCTGTTTGATGAAAATACTAATTTTTTTCCATCAGGTGAAAACATCGGAAAAGCATCAAAAACTCCATCAAAAGAGATTTGTTCTAAACCTGTTCCGTCAATATTTATCATAAATAAATTAAAACTTGCATGGTGTTTTGAATGATGATTTGTAGAAAATAATACTTTCTTACCATTTGGATGAAAAAATGGTGCCCAGTTTGCACTTCCTAAATCAGTAATCTTTGTCAAATTACTACCATCTACATTACAAACATATAACTCCATATTAGTTGGCATTACCAAGCCTTGTGCCAAAAGACCTTTATAATTTTTAATTTCTTTTTCAGTTTTCGGACGAGAAGAACGGAAAATTAATTTTGTTCCGTCAGGTGAGAAAAATGCACCACCATCATAACCTAGTTCATTTGTGATTTGTTTTACATCCGATCCATCGATATTCATAGTATATAATTCTAAATCACCTGAACGAGTTGAAGTAAAAACTATCTTATCCCCTTTTGGCGAAACCGTTGGTTCGGCATCATAACCATCTTCAAAAGTTAATTGTTTGATCTGATTTCCTTTGGTGTCTGCAATAAAAATATCAAAAGTTTTATAAACCGGCCAAACATATTTACCTCCATAATCTTCTTTTTTTGGAACTGGAGGGCAGGCTTTACTACCTAAATGAGTAGATGAATAAATTATAGTTGAATCACCCGGCAAAAAATAGCTACAAGTAGTTCGACCCAATCCTGTACTTACCATTTTAGGTTTTTCATCTGCATTTAGAGGAGTATTAGCATCCATAACAAAAATTTGATCACATGCTATATTCCATTTAGAATTTGTAGCCTGAAAAACTAATTTTTTACCATCAAAACTCCAGTAAGCTTCGGCATTGTCTCCTCCAAAAGTTAATTGTTTTATATTTTGCAAATGTTTTTCTTGCGGATAATGAATGACATCTGTAATTCTAGTAGCTCCCGAAGCAGCATCTTCTTTTTTTATTGGCTCCTCAAAATGAGTACTTTTTTTTGTGTTACAGCTAATAACACTTATAAGGATTGTAAAAAGTAAAATTTTAAATTTCATATTGATATTTTATTTTGGAAGCAAAAGTAACTTTTTTTGTCAATTATAAAAATCGATTATACTCTAAAAAGTAACGATAAAAGTAATAAGTTGAATATCAAATATCAAAAAGTCTAAAGTTTTGAATATTTTTGTAGAATTAATTAAACGATAAATAATATATCATGGTTAAGATAGGCGATATAGAATTAGGTAAGTTTCCGCTTTTGCTTGCTCCAATGGAAGATGTAAGCGACCCTCCTTTTCGTGCTCTGTGTAAAGAGCAGGGTGCTGACGTGGTTTACACCGAATTTATTTCTTCGGAAGGTTTGATTCGCGATGCTGAAAAAAGTGTACAAAAATTAGACATTTATGAAAGTGAACGCCCTGTTGGAATTCAAATATTTGGTGCAAATTTAGATTCTATGCTAAAAACCATAGAAATTGTTGAAAAATCAAAACCCGATTTTATCGATATCAATTATGGGTGTCCTGTAAAAAAAGTTGTTAGTAAAGGTGCTGGAGCTGGAATTTTAAAAGATATTCCACTTATGGTAAAACTTACCGACGCTATGGTAAAACATACTGATATTCCGATAACTGTTAAAACCCGTTTGGGGTGGGATCATGATTCTATTCATATTTTAGAAGTTGCCGAAAGATTACAAGATGTTGGTGCAAAGGCTATTGCCATTCACGGTAGAACCCGCGCACAAATGTATAAAGGAGAAGCAACCTGGGAACCAATAGCCGATGTAAAAAATAATCCCAGAATGTTTATTCCTATTTTTGGAAATGGAGATATTGATTCTCCTGAAAAAGCTATGATGATGCGTGATAAATTTGGATTAGATGGCGCAATGATCGGTAGGGCAAGTATTGGTAATCCTTGGTTTTTTGCACAGGTAAAACATTTTTTTAAAACTGGCGAACACTTAACTCCACCAACAATTAACGAAAGAGTTAAAACTGCAAAACGCCATCTGGAAATGGCGATGAAATGGAACGGTGAACGCGCTGGATTATTTGAAACCCGCCGTCATTATACCAATTATTTTAAAGGAATTCCACATTTTAAAGACTATCGGTTACGTATGGTAACTTCGGATAGTAAAGAAGAAGTTTTTAGGGTTTTTGAAGAGGTTTTAGAAAAATTTTATTAATTCTTAAACTTAAATGAATTAAATATTACACCTGCATCATTTAAGATTTTAGATGTTTCACCAGGCAAATATGATAATCTTAAAATATACAACTTGCTATTGTGTAACATATAATGAATAAAACTGTTTGGAAAAATAACACCTTTTATATTTGTCTTAGACCCAACAGCGTCTATCGACGTATAATGATTATCATCAATTTTTGAAAAACTATTATTAGTATAGGCCCCTTTCATACCGCTAACCGGTCTAATTGGATCATTTATCTTATTAATATATTCAGCCAAAGATTCTTCATCAAAGGTTTCAACTATAATGCAAAAGGAATTAAAAGGAACTCCATTATATTTAGGTATTTCTGTCACTTTATTCATTAATGACATTACTTCATCCTTCCTTTTTTTTATCTGTTTATAATTATTTATATACCATGATTTTGGATAATGGAATACAAATTCATCATTTTCATAAACTCTAAATTCTTTTTTTGAATTTTGAGCAAAATTCATTTGAGTCGAGATTATTATAACTAAAAATAAGAGTGATGAAGTGAATCTTTTCATATTTTAAAAATAGTAAAAAATAATTAAATCTAGGAACTTGGTGATATATTTTTCTAAACTTAAAAATAAAAAGAGAGAATAAATTAATTCTTTTTACTTTGTATTAATAAAATATTTACATATCTTAATCATTTAAAAATTAGATGGTTAAAATTACACCAAGATTTATATTATTATTAATATTTGTATCACAAAGTTTACTTTCTCAGTCGATAAAACACCAAGCTGATGAGATTGTATTTAGTCTTGTAACAACCTCAACAAAATCTAATTGGTCACCAACAGTTGTAAAAAGTGGAGCTACATTATCTTGGAAAGCATCTGCAACAGGAATGATAGATCAATTAAGACCCAATACTAATAATCCTTCTTTTGATCTATCAACCACAAGATCTTCTGAAGTAACAATAATAGCAATCTCTTCAGATGGCGCATCAGGTTTAACCGAAATAAGAATTGGTGATCTTCTTATATCTTCTCTAGATATTACCAAAGCTACTAATCTGATAGCACTCAATTGTTCCCAAAATATATTAAAAGAATTGAATGTAAATAATAACTCTTCTTTAGAAAATATAATTTGTTTTTTTAATGAACTAAGCATTTTAGATATAACACAAAATAAAAATTTATCCTCTCTCTCTTGTAGTTTTAATACCATAAAAAATCTTGACCTTTCTTCAAACATTCTGCTCACTTCTTTTGAGGCCAACGATAATCTATTAGAAAGTTTAAACATCCAAAATGGGAATAATTCTAATATCAATATCTTTGATTCTTCCA
>DAOUQH010000019.1 GCA_030625645.1 Flavobacteriia bacterium
ATTTCCCTGAATTTGAACTTTCTTCTTAATTAATTCTTTACCAATAATTTTTAATGGCGGAAATCCGTCTTTTCCTTTAAATTTAATATCTGCTCCAAGTGATTGTAGTGCATCAACCAAAATTTTAATTGGTCTGTTTTGCATTCGATGAGAGCCTGTTAAGATGATTTTACATGTATTTTTTACAGAAAAATATGCTGTAAGAAAACGCATAGCAGTTCCGGCATGACCGATGTTTATAATATCATTATTTGTAGATAAGGCCTCCTGCAAGTGTTTTGTATCATCCGAATCGGATAGATTTTCTAGTATTAAATTTGGATAAAGTTGTTGCAAGATAAGGAGTCGGTTCGATTCACTTTTCGATCCTGATATTTTTACTTTACCAATAACTTTTTTAGAAGTATAATTAATTTTTCTGTTCAAGTTTTCTTGCTTTTCTTTTGTAAAAAATTGATATTATTATTCCGTAAACAATTGAACCCATAACATTTGAAATCAAATAATCACTCGTGCTTGCTTTATCTATAATTTCAGAAAAAGATTCTCCACCAAATAAAGAAATTAGAAATTTGATGATATTTACAACTATAAAAAATAATGCAGCTGATGCAGCTACCATCTTCCAAAATGGGTATTCTTTAAAATTTTGTATCATATTATTTTAACTTTTTATTATTATGATGACGATCGTGATCTCGTTTTGTTTTTATATCTAATTTTTTATCAAACGCATCCTGAAGATCTACTCCGGTTTGATTTGCTAAACATAAAACTACAAACATCACATCGGCAAGTTCTTCCCCAAGATCTTTATTTTTATCACTTTCTTTTTCACTTTGCTCACCATATCTTCGGGCAATAATTCGTGCAACTTCACCAACTTCTTCGGTAAGTTGAGCCATATTAGTGAGTTCGTTAAAATATCTTACTCCATGATTATTAATCCAGTCATCAACTTGTTTTTGGGCGTTTTTGATACTCATTATTATAAAATTTGAATGGCAAAGATATGAAAAGTAAAAAGCTTAAAGTTGAAAGTTTAGACTAAAATATTAAGCAAAAATAAGATGATAATTTTCAATATAATCAGAAGTGATACTAAAATAATATTTAATAAATTCTTTATTTATGATATTTTGGAAATTCTGTTAAAATAGTTTTTCCCTCTTTAATATTCTTCCAATGCTTGGTTTTGAACTCTAATGCAATTACACCGCAAGTAGGAACATGGTCGATATGCTTATCTCCAAATTTATTTATAAAATCACTTATTCCATGGTCATGACTAAAAATTATCGCCGAATCAAAATTATTATCCAAAGCTTTAACAGTTTTTATTAAATATCCATCGCTAAAACTATACAATGATTTACTGATTTTTAAATAGGACAAAGGATAATTAAAAGTATAGCTAAAAATCATTGCAGTATGTAAGGCCCTGTTAGCACAACTAGAAACAAAAACAGAAGGTGTTTCAATTTTCTTCTTAAGTGCTTTGGAAACAAGATAAGCATCATTAATCCCTCTCTTTTTTAAAGGACGATCAATATCTTTAATCCCTTCGTATTTCCATGAAGATTTTGCATGGCGAACTATATATAAAGTTTTCATTCATCTATTTTGAGTATCCAAATATAATATATGTTACTCTATTTTATCTCTTTGTTTTCTAATTTTTTCAGAAAGTTCTATCAATAATTTTTAGAATATCAACTATTAGATTACAATTTCTCAATTCTAATCCTAGTATCTACAGCAACAATTTCATCGGCAGTAGCTAATAGCGGATTGATATCTAATTCGACTATCTCAGGAGCGATTTGTAATAAATTAGAAATCTTACAAATCGTTTTAGAAAATTCCTCAATATCAATCCCGTCTTGCCCTCTAACACCCTTTAAAATTGGGTAGGCTTTTAAGTTTGAAACCATTTTAAAAGCCTCCTTTTGTGAAATAGGTATCATACTTACATTAACATCTTTTAAAACTTCTACAAAAATTCCACCCAAACCACACATCACAATATGCGGAAATTCTCCTTCTTTCTTGGCTCCAATAAAAATTTCAATACCGCTAATCATAGGCTGAATTAATACAGAATTTGCATCATTAATTTGCATTAATTTTTTAAAATTTTCAACTAACTCTTCTTTGTTTTTCACATTTAAAATAACCCCTCCAACATCTGATTTATGTATAGGTCCAACTACTTTTTGAACAACAGGAAATTTCAAATGCTGCACAATTTCTTGAAGTTCTCCCTCATTTTTCACAACATATTCTTTTACAAAATTTATTCCTGCTGCAGTTAAAATAGTATTTGCTTTTTCAGGCTCTAAATATCCGTTTTTTGAAGAATTTATGATATTTCGGATACTATCTTTATCAGAATTATTATCTTGTTTTATAACAATTTCTACTGTTGGCGTATTAAAAACATTTGTTAAAGCTTTACCGAATAAAACCTCATCTGAAAATGCAATATTTCCTTTAGAAATAAACTCAGAAATCTCCTCTTTTACATTAACAACTGAAGGCATAATAGCATAAATTGGTTTTTTACAAGTATTTATCTTTTTATCCAAAATATCATAAACATCATAAACTGAAGTCAGCCCTGGGCTCCCAAAAATAACTACCATTGCATCAATATTATCAAATTTGTTTTCACAATAATCAATAATGGTTTCCAACTGTTCGGCTGTACCAGTTGCTAAAAAATCTATTGGATTTGATACTGAAGATCCATGAAATAACTCTTTTAATAAATTTTCACTTTCCTCGCCTTCAATTTGCGGAATATATAAACCTTTTTTTGATAGAATATCGGTAAGCATTACTGCTGGACCACCAGCATGTGTAATGATTGCAATATTCTTCCCTTTAAGTTCTCTTTGCTGTAAAACTCCGGCAACAGAGATCAATTCATTTCTTCCATGACAGCGTATAATACCTGCTTTTTTAAACAATGCCTCTACAAAAACATCCGATGTTGCCAAAGCTCCGGTATGCGACGATGCTGCTCGAGTTCCCTCCTCAGAACTTCCTGCTTTTATGGCAGCAATCTTACACCCTTTTTGTATCAATGAGGTAGTATGTTTTAAAAATTTTGTGGGATTTTTTACACTCTCAATATATAATAATTTGACTTTAGAACTTTCATTTTTATCAAAGGTATTATCAAAATATTCTAAAATTTCTTCTACACCAATTTGTGCGCTATTACCAACCGTATAAACGCTTGAAAAGGTCAAACCCGTACTTTGCGCTGCTTCAATAATGAAAACAGCCGTTGCCCCAGAACCCGATATAAAATCTACTCCATTTTTATCTAATTTTGGTATAGGATTTGTAAATACTCCAGCATAATTCTGATTTATCAAACCAATATTATTCGGACCTAAAAGTGTACCACCTGTTTCATTTATAATTGAAACAATTTCTTTTTCTAATCTTACCCCTTCTTCATCAATTTCACTAAATCCAGCAGAAAAAATAATATAGCCTTTGGTGTTTTTTTGATATGCCAAAATTTTCACCGTTTCCGGGATAAATTTTGCTGCTATTGCAATTATTGCCAAATCAACATTTGGAAGATCATTGATGTCTTGGTAAGACTTAATGTTTTGAACTACTTCTTTTTTTGGATTAACCACAAATAAATCTCCACGATAATTATGATTGATTAAGTTTTTTAAAACTCTTCCTCCCGGACTTTGAATATTATCTGATCCACCAATTACGACAATACTTTTTGGGTTTATTAATTTAGAGTGTATCACTTTGTTATTGAGAATTTGAGAGTTAAACAAATTTATATTTGTAAAATAAATAAAAATATCTTTATAATTGAATGATTTTTATCAATAATCAAATGAATTAATTTTTGTTTCTTTGATAATCTCAAATTAAATTACTTAAATAAATGGAATACTTATTTTCTCACATGGTAAATTCCATGCATGCTGAAGATGTAAAGTTATTAATGAAACAATCTTCTGGCAAGAGTATGATCTCATTTGCAGGCGGTATGCCTAACAACGATTTATTTCCTGTTAAGCAAATTGATGAAATTTACAATTCACTACCAGATAATTTAAAAAAACTCTGTTTTCAATACGGTCCAACTTCTGGTTTTCCTCCTCTAATAAAATCTTTAGAAAAATATTTAGAAAAAAAAGGTTTACCAATTAAAAGTGATAAAATATTAGTAACAACTGGCTCTTTGCAAGCTATAAGTATTATCACTCAAGCTTTTGTAAATAAAGGGGACATAATCCTTACCGAAAGTCCGTGTTTTGTTGGTGCTCTTACAGTTTTTGAAACCTATGGTGCAGATATTCAAGGTGTACCGATAGATGAAAATGGTATAATAATTTCAGAATTGAAATCTAAAATTGATAGCTTAGATAAAATTCCAAAATTTTTATATATAACTCCAAATTATCATAATCCTGCCGGAATTATTTATTCTCCTGAACGAAAAAAAGCCTTACTAGATGCTTTATCTGGCACCGGAATTATTCTTTTAGAAGATGACGCTTACAATGATCTGTATTTTAAAGAAGATGAAAAATATTTAACCAAACCAATAAAATCCTATGAATCTACGGATGTAGAGATTATCTATACAGGGTCATTTTCTAAAATTTTAGGTCCAGGATTCAGATTAGGCTATATGCTGGCATCACCAGAAATTTTTGATAAATCCGAAACAATTAAACAAGCTCTAGATGCTTGTACTTCGAATTTTAATCAAATTTTGGCAAATGAATTTTTAAAACAAGGTAAGTTAGATTCTTATTTAGATTTTTTACGTAATGAATATGCCGAAAGAAAAGAAATTCTAATAAAAAGTTTAGAGAAATTTATGCCAAATAAAGTGATGTGGAATGAGCCAAAAGGTGGGTTTTATGTTTGGTTAACATTACCGAAAAATATTAATTCAACAACTATTTTTAAGGAAAGTGTAAAGAAAGGTGTTGTTTTTGTAACCGGTAGAACTTTTGATCCTAAAAGTAAAAAAGACGATTGTTTTAGGCTAGCATTTTCTAATGTTCCAAAAGAAGACATTGAAAAAGGAGTGAAAATATTGAGTGGAGCTGTAAAAAAGGTGTTGGGAGAAAATTAAAACTTAGAATAAAATAACCTACAAGATTCAAAAACCTTGTAGGTTATTTTATTTATATCATTATCATCTCACCCTTTAAAATACATCATAAAAGTTTATTAATCACAATAAACAAATTCTGTATAATTTTGCGCCCTTTCTATTCCTTTTTCAAAAGCTTCTAAATTAAGTTTTACTATTTTTTCGCTTTTACGTGCAAATAACTTTTTTATTGCTTCTGTTAAAGATTCTTTAGAAAGTGGCAATAAAGTAGAAGCAGCACCCAACAAAATCATATTGGCAGCTTTTGAATTTCCAATTTTCTTTGCTTCAGAAGTTGCATTGATAATGATATGGTTTTTGTATGTCTTTATTTGTTTATACAGAGCATCTCTTTTTGGATAATCCAAAATATTTTCAAATGACTTTGAGTCAGTTACTAACCAACCATCTTTTTTTAAATATGGTATATAACGTAATAATTCCATCGGTTCTACCGATAAAATCATATCTGCTTTTCCTTCCGGAATCAGATCAGAATAGATTTCGCTATCTGAAATTCGAACATGAGATTGTACAGCTCCTCCTCGCTGACTCATCCCGTGAACTTCTGATTGTTTAATATTTAAATTTTCACTTAATGCTGCAGTATCTAATACTGCTGCTATGGTCAAAATTCCTTGACCACCTACTCCTGATAATATGATATTGATATTCATAAAGGTCGATTTTTAATTTATTAATGCAATTTTTTGTCTTATTTCTTCTTTTTTATCACTTGATAATCTTACACAGGCACGTTGGGCTATTATCACCGAAACTCCTTTATAGTTCAATTCTTCACGTAAAATATTTACAATTTCTTTATGATTTTTCCTTAGCGGAACAACCATTTTTAAATGTTCTGGATCTACACCAATTCCTAAACAAATACTTTTTATTCTTCCTAATGCAGACGAATCTTGTGCTCCCGTCATTGCTACAGCAGAATTATCTGAAATTATAACAGTTATCGGTGTATTTTCATAAACAGCATCTAATAAACCTGTCATTCCGGAATGCGTAAAAGTAGAGTCGCCAATTATTGCTATTGCACCTTCCATACCTGCATCAGCGGCTCCTTTAGCCATAGTAATCGACGCTCCCATATCAATCAAAGTATTGATAGAATTAAGTGGAGGAAGCGCACCTAAAGCGTAGCATCCTATATCACCAAATACATTTTTGTCTCCAATTTCCGGAATCAATTCATTTATAGCATTAAACATATCGGTATGACCACAACCATCACATAATTGAGGTGGTCTTCCAGAAACAATACTCGGAATTCCCTCATCAATATGTCTTGTTAAACCCAAAGCCTTACCAACAATATTAGGTGTCAATTCTCCTGTAAAAGGAAGATCTCCACTTAATTTACCTATTATTTTAGGGTTTTCTTCAAAATAATCATGAAGAATTTCTTCAATAAAAGGATAACCTTCTTCAATAATCAAAACCATTTTACAATAATCGTACAAAGCTTTAATCTGATCTTTAGGCATTGGATATTGTGATATCTTTAAAATAGAATAATCATTATCCTCACCTATATTTTCCATTACGTAGTTATATGCAATTCCACTACAGATGACACCAATACTAGGGTCTTTCAACTCGAGCTTATTAAATTTTGATACTTCTGAACTATCGACCAATAAACTTTTTTTATTTACCAAAGTTTCATACTGTTCTCTGGCAAATGCTGGAATTAAAGCAAAACGTTTGGTATCGACTGGTAATTGCATACCATTTTGCATTCTTCTTTCTTTAAAAGTTACACCTGATCTTGAATGTGATAATCTGGTTACCATTCGTAATAAAATAGGTAACTGCAATTCTTCTGAAAGATCAAAAGCATAATGCATCATATTATAAGCTTCTTGCTGGTTTGAAGGCTCTAAAATCGGAATCTGAGCAAACTTCCCATAGAATCTTGAATCTTGTTCGTTTTGTGAGGAGTGCATTGATGGATCATCGGCTACAACTACAACTAAACCTCCATTTATTCCAGAAACCGCCATATTCATAAAAACATCGGAGGCCACATTTAGACCAACATGCTTCATAACAACCATAGCTCTTTTTCCTGTATATGACATCCCTAAAGCAGCTTCCATTGCCGTTTTTTCATTAACTGACCAAGTAGAATGGATTCCTAAACTTTTAGCAGTTTTTGATTTTTGAATATATTCTGTTATTTCGGTAGATGGGGTGCCCGGATAAGCATATACCCCAGATATTCCTGCATCAATAGCCCCTTGAGCAAGGGCTTCATTTCCTAGAACTAGATTCTTCATTGGTTTGTTCATTTTTTAGTGAGTGGTTAAAAGTAAAATTATTGATAAAGATATTATATGATTTTCATCATAATGTATTTTTAATACACATTTCTAAAATAACAAGTTATAATTTGACATTTTTTGCATACAAAAACCTCTTTTTGTAAATTTATAACCAACTTAAAAGTTTTAAAATGGATAATTTCGAATTATATAACCCTGTAAAACTCATTTTTGGTAAAGGTGAGATTTCAAAAATTTCAGATAATATCAATAAAAATTTAAAAGTATTGCTAACTTATGGTGGAGGGAGCATAATGAATAACGGAATTTATAAGCAAGTTAAAAATGCACTTAAAGACTATAATGTTATTGAGTTTGGAGGAATTGAAGCCAACCCTCAATTCAATACATTAATGAAAGCCGTTAAATTGGCAAGAAAAGAAAAAATTGATTTTATTCTTGCTGTTGGAGGAGGTTCTGTTATTGATGGTAGTAAATTTTTATCAGTTGCAATACCTTTTAAAGGAGATGAATGGAGTATCTTAACAGGAAAAGCGAAGATTGAATTGGGTATTCCTCTCGGGACAGTTCTCACTTTACCCGCAACAGGTTCTGAAATGAACTCAGGAGCAGTAATCTCTAGAAAAGAGCTTAATGAAAAAAGAGCCTTCGTTAACCCATTTTGTTTTCCAAAATTTTCAATTCTAGATCCTTACGTTGTAGCTTCATTACCCAAACGCCAAATTAGAAATGGAGTTGTAGATGCTTTTGTACATGTTTTAGAACAATATATTACCTATCCAAATAATGCACCTCTACAAGATAGAATTGCTGAAAGTATTCTAATAACATTATCTGAAATTGGTGCAGATGTTATCAAAGATCCCAAAGATTATAATCTAGCATCAAATTTAATGTGGTGTGCAACGATGGCATTAAATGGTTTAATTAGTAAAGGAGTTCCTTCTGATTGGGGGACACATATGATTGGACACGAATTAACATCACTTTACGGAATGGATCACGGGCAATCTCTGGCTATTATTGGCCCAAATTTATATCTCAAACTTTTTGATTCAAAGAAAGAAAAGTTAGCACAATATGGTAGAAGAGTTTGGAATCTTAAAGGTAATAACAATGCAGTTGCCAAAGAAGCAATTAAATATACACAAGATTTCTTTTCAGATATGGGAATGAAAACTAGAATATCAGAATTAACAGATAATTATAATCATGCTCCACAGGTAGTTTTTGATAAATTTACCAAAAGAAACTGGTTAAAGTTAGGAGAACAGGGGTTGATAACCCCACAAATTGCAAAAGAAATTGTTGAAATGAGTATTTAATTTTTATCCTTTAAGGTTTTAAAAACCTTTATATATGAATAACATATTTATAAAAATTCACACTAACTTTGCAATCGGTTAAAATTAAGTAACCTTATTTTAAAAAAAGACACACAGAATGAGCAAAATAATCAAAATAGGTACTCGTCCTAATAAACTTTCGCTATGGCAGGCAAATACAGTTGCACAACAATTAAATCATTTTGAGCATGAAACCGAAATAGTTGAAATTGAAACTTTAGGTGATCTAAATTTAGGAAGTCCGAGATATGAATTAATGGAGAATGATATTTTTACTCAAAATATAGATACAGCACTTTTAAATGGAGAAATTGACATCGCTGTTCATGCCTTAAAGGAAGTTTCTACAAATTTACCTGAAGGAATTATTCAGGCTGCAGTTTTAAGCCGTGGTGATTATAATGATGTATTGGTCTTAAAAGATAATGATGAATTTTTTAAAAATAAAGAAGCTACTATTGCAACTGAAAGCTTAAGATGTAAATCACAGTGGCTATATCGTTATCCAAATCATAAGGTTGTGGGCTTAAACGGAAGCATTGAAGAACAATTACAAAAATTGGAAGATAGTGATGATTGGAATGGAGTTATTTTTGCAAAATCTGATCTAAAAAGGTTAGAACTATTACCTAAAAAACATTTAAAATTAGAGTGGATTCTCCCTGCACCTGCGCAAGGAACTGTTGTAATTTTAGCAAGAGAAAACGATACTGATATACTTGAGGCCTGTAAAGAATTAAATGATAAGGAAACTGAATTATGTATTGGTATTGAACGTAATTTTCTTAGAACTCTTGATACTGATTTTTCTATACCGGTAGGAGCTCTTGCTATTATTAGTAAAGAGGAAGAACTTAAATTTAAAGGTGCAATTTACAGCAATGATGGAAGTGACAAAACAGAGTTTGCAAAAGATGTACCAGTAAACCATACAACAGACCTTGGTGAATATGCAGCAAAATTCTTATTAGAAAGAGGTGGAAGAAAACTAATGCGAAAAGAAATCAATATTGATAAAGAGATTTTAATATATTCTACAAAAGCTCTATCTCTCACTCAAAAAAATGAATTTAATTCAAATATTGGAGTTCAGATGAGTGATTTTATAAAAATAAGATTCAATCGCTTAAAGCCATCTCTTGTTAAAGATCCTTTAAAAAATGTAGTTTTTACTAATCAGAATGCTGTAGAATCTATATTGTATAATTTTTCTTCTGATGAGTTGAATTTTACAAATATCTATTGTGTAGGTAGAAAATCAAAAAGATTAATTGAAAAAAATATTGGAAAAGTAACTCATTATGAAAAGTCAATTGAGAAATTGAAAAATCACTTAGAAAAGAATGTAGAAAACCAAGAAATAAATATTTTCTCTGGAGAAGAAGATGTTTTAAACTTAAATAAATCAAAAGTGAATATAATTGAAAGTTATCGAACTCTTCAATCCTCAATTAAAGTAGATGATAAATTTAAAGGAATCCTTTTTTATAGTCCTGCCGGAATTAAAAGCTATTTGTTAAATAATACAGCTAATAATAAAATAGCTTTTTGTAAAGGTGAAGCAACCTCAAAAGAGGCTGCAAAATCTTTTAAAGATGTGGCTTTTGCAAAATTACCAACAGTAGATAGTTTAATCAAAACAGTAAATAATTATTTTAAATAGAATCTTTTAAATAATAAAAACCTAAATTTATTAACTATAAATTGATGCTGAATAAACCTTTTAAATACACTTCAAACAAACTTGAGAAGGTTAAAATTTCTTTGATTGTAACTATTATTTTGGTATTTATCTTGATGTTTTTAAAACCTTTTGATATGTTTTCATACATATCTGGTGATGAATGGTATTTGTATTTTGGCTATGGTTTAAGTTTATTTATTGCACATCTAATTACCATTTTTATTGAAGATAAAATCCATAAGAAACAAGAGAAAAAATGGTTTTTTAAAAATGAAATCTTTATAAAATTACTTTACTTTCTTATCGGTAGTATCATCATCTATTTTTACCACTTTTTATTTGTAAAAACATTTCAAAAACCATGGACAAGTTTCCCTATGTTTGTTTTTAATTATACGCTACCATTCTATTTGATGTTTGTACCGCTTATGATCTTTTACAGAAATTTAAAAGGAAAATTATATAAAGAAGGTGAAAATAAGATTAAACTTATCGGAACTAATAAAAGTGAAAAAATTAATCTAAAGCAGAATAACATATTATTTGCCAAATCAGAAAATAATTATGTTTTTGTTTATTATCTAGATGATGAACTTGTAAAGAAAATAATGCTACGTAACACTTTATCAAAAATTAAGGAACAAGCACCTTTTTTAATAAAATCTCATCGTTCTTATTTGATCAACCCATCTAAAATTGATTCCTTAAAAGGTAATTCGCAAAATGCAAATTTGAATCTTATATCATTTGATGAAAAAATTCCAGTTTCCAAAACATATTATAGTAAAATTCAAGATCTAACAATTCAGGATTAAAAATCTAAAATAACTTCCTTTATAAGAATATTCATGGTGATATTCATCCCAAAAAATATCATTTCACCACAAAATTCACACTTTCACCACATTTAGTACTAATTCACCACATTGATTTTTAGTTAGTTTCATATTACTTTTTATTTGCTCCGACAAAATAAATTTAAAATGCGAAAAATAATTTTTATTACAGGTGCAACTTCCGGAATTGGTAAAGCTACAGCCGAAATATTTGCGTATCATAATTATGATTTAATTATTACTGGTAGAAGAAGAGAAAAATTAGAAGCTTTAGCAAAGGAAATAATTGACACTTATAATATTGAGGTTTTAACACTAAATTTTGATATTAGAGATAAAAAAGCTGTAAAAACTGCAATAGAATCAATACCAGAAAAATGGAAAAGCATTGATGTATTATTAAATAATGCAGGTTTAGCTGTTGGATTTGATAAAATTCAAGATGGATTAATTGATGATTGGGAGTCGATGATTGATACTAATATTAAGGGACTTTTGTATGTTAGTCACGAAATAATTCCTTTTCTAATAAAAAACAAAAAAGGTCATATAATTAATATAGGTTCAACTGCTTCAAAAGTGGTTTACCAAGGGGGTAATGTGTATTGTGCTACAAAATTTGCAGTAGATGCTTTAAGTCAAACAATGCGAATTGACCTATTAGAACATAAAATAAGAGTTACACAAATTAACCCTGGAGCCGCTGAGACTGAGTTTTCTACAGTACGTTTTAAAGGTAATAAAGATCAAGCTGATAAAACCTACATAGGATACAAACCTATGACTGCCAAAGATATTGCACCAAGCATTTATTATGTTACAACCATACCAGAACATATTTGTATAAATGAATTGGAAATTACAGCCTTAGCACAGGCAAATAGTAATTATTTCAATAAATCGAATTAAAAAATACTCAAATTATAAATAAACAGACTTTGTGGGGAAGTCCTTAAAATTAAAAAACATGAAAGTAACTAGTGGAGAGTACATTGCAAAATTTTTAAAGAACGAAAAAGTAGAAGTAGTTTTTGGTATTATCGATGGTACTTACCAAGGATTAATAGTTGGATTAAAAAAAGAAGGAATAAGGCTAATAACACCTCGTCATGAGACAAGTGCAGCTCATATGGCTGGTGCTTACGCTCGTGTTACGGGTAAATTAGGTGTTTGTATAGCTAGTAACGGACCTGGAGTTGCTAATATTTTACCAGGAGTTACCGTTGAAAATGCCGAAGGAAATAGAGTATTATTGATCACAAGTTCTAGAAGAGTTGGAATAGGTTACCCAGACAGAGGAGGTACATACCAATATTTTGATCAGGTTGGAGTAATTCAAAATATGTCAAAATATTCAGTTACAACTCCACATATTGAGAGAGTTCCTGAATTAATGAAAAAGGCTTTGCGTAAA
Organism: Flavobacteriia bacterium; assembly: GCA_030625645.1. GTDB lineage: Bacteria > Bacteroidota > Bacteroidia > Flavobacteriales > Flavobacteriaceae > Namhaeicola. The sequence goes on from DAOUQH010000019.1 coordinate 12,739, forward strand.
AGTTTTACTGGTCGTCCTGGAGTAGTCCATTTTGACCTACCTGAAAATTTAATGAATTCAAAATTTGATTTTCCTGAATTACAAAATCCAGAAACATATAGATTAAACTATAGATTAAGAGCTTCAAAACCTCAAATCGAAGCTGCTGCAAATGTTTTATTAACATCAAAAAAACCAATTATTCATGCCGGTAGTGGTGTGCTACATTCAGGAGCCTTTGATGAATTAAAAGATATTGCTGAGTTATTAAAAATGCCCGTAGTTACTAGTTGGGCCGCAAGAGGAGTTTTGAGTGAAGATTCTGAATTGGCTATCCCAATGATTCATATTGATGTTACAAATAAAGCCAGAAAAGAAGCCGATGCCGTTTTGATTTTAGGTTCTCGTTTAGGTGAAACAGACTGGTGGGGAAAAGCACCTTACTGGAATACACCTGATAAACAAAAAATAGTTCAGGTGGATCTTGATGAAGAAGTAATTGGAAATATCCGTCCTGTAGATGTACCTGTTTTGGCTGATATCAAGGCTTTTTTACAAGATTTAATTGCTGAAATAAAAACAAAAGTATTTGATGATTTTCCAAACAGAACCAAATTTGCAGATGATCTTCAAAAAGCAGTAAAAAAAGATAGAGAAAAACTAGATAAAAAATTAGAGTATAAAAAATCACCTATGATTACGGCTCATGTTCCACATATAGCTAAGGAAGTATTTGCAAAAGATTCTATTGTAGTTTTTGATGGTGGAAACTCAGCAGTTTGGGGTAATTTTTTCCATAAAGTCATCACACCAAATACAACGCTTTCTACATTCAAATTTGGAATGTTAGGAGCAGGAGTAGGTCAAGCTTTAGGTGCTGCAGCTGCATTTTCAAATCGTCAAACATATTGTATAATTGGTGATGGCGCAATGGGATTCCATCCTCAGGAAATCGAAACAGCTATAAGAAATGATTTAAAACCAATCTTTTTTGTGATTTGTGACAGACAATGGGGGATGGTTAAAATGACACAGCAATTTGCCATGAAACCAATTAAAACCATGATCAAAAAAGAACTTTCTGCTGAAGAGACTATTAATACAGATCTTGGAGAAATTCAATTTGATAAATTAGCTGAGAGCATGGGAGCTTATGGTGAAAGAGTTAATTCTCCCGATGAATTACAACCTGCAATTGAAAGATGTATTAAAGCTGATAAATGTGCGGTAATTCATGTAGATGTCGATCATGTAAAACATATGTGGGCACCTGGATTAATGAATTTTAAAGCAATGCATCAAGAACCAAAAGGGAAATAATTATTGTCCGTTTTTATTTATGTAAATTGGTAGCTTTAATTATTAAACTGATAATATGAATCAAGTAGATAGCTTATCATTAAATTTTGACCCAAGCAGTATAATGTTATTAAACGTTATTTTAGCAATTATAATGTTTGGGGTTTCATTGGACTTAAAAATTGATGATTTTAAAAGAGTGTTACAAAGTCCTAGAGGTCCAATTATTGGTTTAATAGCCCAATTTTTATTATTGCCTGCATTTACGTATGGATTAACATTAATAATTAACCCTGCTCCATCTATAGCCTTAGGAATGATATTGGTAAGTTCATGCCCTGGTGGTAATGTTTCTAATTTTTTTACCAATTACGCAAAAGGAAATACTGCTTTATCGGTTAGTATGACTTCAATTTCTACGGTATTATCGATTTTCATGACACCTTTTAATATTACTTTTTGGGGTAATATGAATGAAAATACTAGAGATATATTGACTCAGGTAAACCTTAATCCAATGGATATGCTACTTACTATTTTCATTATTTTGGGAGTTCCGCTAATTCTAGGAATGTATTTTGCTACTAAAAAACCTCTCTTGGCAGAGAAAATGAGAAAACCATTCAAATATGCATCTGTAATATTTTTTGTTAGTTTTATTGCTATGGCATTTTCAAAAAACATTGATAATTTTTTAATATATATTAAATATGTAATGTATGTAGTAGCTGTTCATAATATAGTTGCTTTAAGCTTAGGGTACTACTCTGCCAAACTGGGAAAATTAAAAGAAAAAGATAGAAGAGCCATCACAATGGAGGTTGGTATTCAGAACTCAGGTTTAGGATTATTGTTGATTTTTGATTTTTTTAATGGCCTTGGAGGAATGGCTTTAATTGCTGCTTGGTGGGGTATTTGGCATATTGTAGCTGGATTAACATTAGGAACATTCTGGGCAAAAAGAGAAGTAGTAAATGTCGTTGCAGAATAATTTTATAATATAAAATCATAATGAAAAAAAGAATTCTGGTTACAGGAGCTGAAGGATATGTTGGTAAGAAACTAATCCGTAAATTTATGGATGATTCTGATGATATTGAAATGGTTGTTGGAATCGATATTAAACATTCTGATGAGTATGCTAAGGGAAATTTTCACTTTCAACAATGTGATATTTTATCTGATATTCCTAATCAACTAATTCAAAAATATAAGATCAATACTATTGTACATCTTGCATCTATTGTCAAAGCGCCTAAAGGAATGACGCGAGAAACTATGTATAAAATTGATGTCATTGGAACTGAAAAATTATATGAGAGCGCTATAAAAAATAAAGTAAGCCAATTTATCATTACCACTAGTGGAGCTTCTTATGGCTATTTCAAAGATAATCCCGAATGGCTAAATGAAGATGATGCAATTAGAGGGAATGATGAATTTGCCTATTCTCAACACAAAAGATTGATTGAAGAAATGCTTTTGAAATATCGTAAAAAAACTGATTTACCTAAACAATTAATTTTACGTCCAGGCACAATTTTAGGTAAAGGAGTTTCAAATCAAATAACAGATATTTTTGAAAAATCGGTTATAACCGGAATAAAAAATGCAAAAACACCTTTTGTTTTTATTTGGGATAAGGATGTGGTAAATATAATTTATCAAGGGATTTTTAAAAATAAAACAGGAATATATAATTTAGCGGGAGATGGTTATTTAACATTGCCAGAAATTGCCAAGATTATGAAGAAGCCATTTATAGGAATTCCTGTTAATTTAATGAAAACTATTTTGGGGTTTATGAAAAAATTAAAACTAACCCAATATGGTCCTGAGCAAGTTAGGTTTTTATTATACCGGCCAGTATTGGCTAATGATAAATTGAAATCAGAGTTCAAATATACTCCTACATACTCTACTAAAGAAGTTTTTGAATATTACTTAAAAAACAAATAAAATTTAGATTAAATATTTTTATTTTATTTAAAAGAATTTATATTTACATAGACGTTAAATATATTTTTTACCACAATATGAATTCATTAAATAAATATCCAATATCACAAATATTTTTATTACTAATCTATGTAATTCTATATTTTTCATCTTGTAGTGATGAAAATGTGCTTCAGGTAAGCGGTATTATTGAATTTAAAAACTCTGGTGAACACACTTTTTTTATTGATGCCGAAAATATTGAAGCAGATATAATATTGATAAGTGGCGGTGGTGGTGGCGCAGGTGGAACTGAAATATCAACTAATGATGAAGGGATTTATTCTGGTGCTGGAGGTGGTGGTGGTGCCAGTGGAGAAGTTATAATAGATATAATTAGTTTAGAATCAAATAAAGAATATAAAGTCATAGTTGGAAGTATGGGAAAAGGTGGTGCTATTAATAATGATGGAGGAGATGGCCAAGATTCTATGATTTTTTCAGAAATAAATTCTATTGTTGCAATTGCTGGTAAAGGAGGAAAATCTGCACTACAAACATCTGGAGGTATTGGAGGAAAAGGTTTTATTAATGGAGAAAATGGAAGTGACGGAGGTCTTAATATGAATGGAGGGACAGGTGGAACTGGAGGAATTAATAATCCTAATATTGGTAGTGGTGGAAATGGAGGAAAAGGTGCTGATACTAATAATTTATCCATTGCGACAGCTGGAGATGATGGAAAAGATGGCTATATAAAAATTGAATGGATTGGATATAAATAATCCAGATGGTAGAAATTAGTGGGGGAGAAAAAAACTACCAATCCAGATTATTTTAACACTTATATATGATTAACGTAGATAACAAAGATAATATTGTTGTAATAACAGGAGCTGCAAGTGGAATTGGAGCTGCTTTTGTAAAATATTTTGTAAGTCAAAAAGCAAAAATAGTTTTGCTGGATATGCAAGAGAAAAGCATGATCTCTTTAGTTCAAGAACTTAAAATTAAGGGTGAAGATTATTTAGTATTAGCACTGGATATTACTGATGAAGCTAAAGTGAAAGAAGCATTTAAAACCATTATAGATAAGTTCAAAAGTATTGATATTTTAATAAATAATGCTGGGATTAGTCAGATTAGTCTTTTTGAAGACACCAATTTAGATATTTTTAAAAAAGTGATGGATGTCAATTTTTACGGTACTGTTTATTGTACAAAATATGCGCTTCCACACCTTAAAAAATCAAAGGGACAAATAATTGCCTTATCAAGCGTAGCCGGTTTTTCACCACTTTACGGAAGAACAGCTTATTCGGCTAGTAAACACGCACTTCATGGTTTTTTAAATTCACTTCGAACCGAAGAAAAAGAAAATGGTATTGATGTTTTATTAGCTTGCCCTTCATTTGTTAAAACCAATATTGAAAAACGAACTTTTAATAAAGATGGAAAGCCTTTTGGAGAAAAAAAAGGAACTCCAGGTCAATTAATGACACCTGAATATGTAGTTTCAGAAATTATTAAAGGAATAGAGAATAAAAAGAATATTATTTATATTTCTAGAATATCTAAAATATCAAGATTAATTTCATTTTTCTTTCCAAAAATATTTGAGAAAAAAATGACCGAAAAAGTTAAAGCAGATTTTTAGACTAAATCCACGAATACTCTTTGGTTTTATCAAGTAAACTTTAGTATAATTTTTTTATATCAGCACCTCTAAAATAATGCATTAGAATTTCAATATAGTCATAGCCTTTTTTACCCATAACAGCAGCACCTATCTGACATAAACCGACGCCGTGCCCCCAACCTGCTCCACGCAATATAAATTTCTGTGGAATTCCATCTTCTACTTTTTGCTTTTCAATTATAAAAGCAGAACTATAAAGGTGTGAGTCACTTAATATTCTACGTATTTCAAGCTCTTTACCTATTATTTTAGTTAATTTTGAACCTACAATTTTCAATTTTATTAACCTTGAAGAATCTCCACGTTCTATAGGAATCAAATCTATTATTTTTCCAAAATCAAAAACTGATTTTGAATTTATCAAATTAGCTATTTCTTCCTGTGTATAATTTACAGTCCAACGATAAAAATCTTTTGCCGAATGATCATAATCATTCAATACCTGACTTAAAACCTTGTCATCGGTAGTATTACAAAATGCTTCGGGATTACCGTTAATAAACTTCTCAGCATTAGCTTCATGACTAAAATCTAAATTAAAACCTTCAGGTTCTTTATCCAAATCAGAAAAAGCTTGTAAATAAGAATGATTTATTGGCTCCCAGCAATTCTCAAATTTTTCGGTAACACCACCACAACTCTTAGAAAATCTTGCATCAGCAATTTTTCCTTCACTCATCAAAACAACACCTTCTGTTTCTTTAATCGCTTTAATTACATTTGGATTATGTGCCCTGGTTGTTCCTTGATATCTCTGACAATGATCATCGGCACATACATGGAAATAGTGGTGATCTTCCCTATCATACCAGCGTATATATTCATCTTCTGTTTCATGAATTAGTGAATAATCATCTTCTATATCACTCAATTCATTTTGTTTTTCAATTTGCGCCAGTAACCAACTACGAGAAATAATAGCATGTGATTTTAATAATTCTAGAGAGCTGTCACCTCGCATTTCAGAGGAAATAACACTGTATAAATAATTCTCGATAGGAAGGATATTAATCAATTGAACTTTACCCTCAATTATTTTAAACTTAATGTCTCCTTGAAATTTTTGAATCTCTTTTTGTTCCCAATGAAATCCTATTCCGATAACAACATTGTTTACTGTGCAGTCACTATTTTCAAAATCTGTAGGAGATAAAACTAAACCATCAGAAAATTCAAATCTTTTTTCTTTAAAATTTATAATAATTTTATCTTTCTTAGAGCTAATTATACATTTATTAGAAAACTTATGATCCTTTTTTTGAGAAGAATAAACTCCATTAAATATAACTTCAATTTTATTACTTAACAATATTCCAACTTCAACTTTAGGAGCATTCATAATTATAAATATTTTTTGATTAATTTTTTGTATAAATCATAGCCTTTATAGCTTAAGTGCAATCCGTCATCTGTCAATTCATCTTTCAATTCCCCATTTATATCAGCAAACGAAGAATGAATATCTACAAAAATAAGATTATTTTCTTTTGCGATTGAACTAATGAGATTATTTAATTGATATACATTATTTAGATAAAATCCTGGTTTTGAGTATTTACTTGTTCGAAAAGGTAAAATTGAAACTAAAATTATTTCTGAGGCAATATCATTTTCTAACAACAAATTCAAAAGTTTTCGATAATTCATTTCGATATCACAAAAAGGTCTATTGTCACTCAAATCATTTATCCCTATCAATAAAAAAAGTTTATTTGCCTTTTTGTTAAAGAGTTTATCTACTCTTTCTACAACTTGATATGTTTTATCCCCACTAACGCCATAATTAACAATATCAAAATTAGGTAATAAACTTTGCCAATTACCAAATTCTGTAATACTATCTCCAAGAAATATTATCATATAATTATTGTAATGAATAAGAATTTTAAAGCCAATAAAAACTATACTCTTTTATTATAATATCTTTAACAATTTATTAAAGTTCTCTTTTGAAACTGAAATTTGATGAAATATATCTGTAATATCTTTTTTTGTAATTTTATTGAAATCCTTTTCTAATGGAGTAATCATTGCTCCTCCCATATCAACAGATGCAGGGCTTAATAAAATATTTTCGTCTCCTTTTGCTGAAAATTGCCACGGACGGTGCAATCCTCTTATAAAAACAAACACTCTATGTTTGCCATCTGCAAAGTATGAAAGTAAGTTAAGCATCGGTGCTTCACCATTTTCTAACTCTTCACTAAACTTATGTATCTTCTGAAAAACTTTATTCAATGCCTCTTTATTGCCTCCTTCCAATACAATATACCGACGCAAAGTGTCATCAACTGCCATCACTTCCACTCCATCATATCCTTTAATATTTTTACCATATTTAGTTTTAATTGTTTTCCAGTTTTTTTCTATAGGTAAAAAATCTAAATTTCCAGCTTGAAAATGCAAGTGGTCAGGTGCAGATGCCCCACATTTTGGTGCGTTATAGAATAATACTGTTTCAGGTAAATCTTTACTTAAAGAAATAAAATTAACAAATTCAGTTTCTATCTGTTGATCTATATGAGATACATTTGAAATTGTAAAATGCTCCTTAAAAATAGGAAATGGGTTAACTAAGATCTCATAATTATCACCCCACATTACCTCAGTTTGAACATCAGGACGATTTGCTTTGCAAAGAAAACATTTTCTTTCGAGAATAGTTTTTGCATCAACTTTTGCGGCCGATGATGTAATGCGCTTTGGATTGTACTGTATATCGATATCAAAACCATCAAAACTAAATGTTCTTAATTTTGCATTGTTTAGTCCTTTACGATTATCTGCAAACAAAGACCAATCTTTCAATTGATCTTTGTATAATATTTTTACTTTATCCTGATATGACATTGATTTATCCTTGTTTTTTAACCAACTCTTTACGAGCTTTAAACTCGTATGAACGTAATCTGTCTTTATAAACGTTATGAACATTAGTTTGTTCGATACTCAATGATGCATCAGAATTTTCATCCCAACGGCGCACTAAATAAACCGAATCGTAAACACGTCCAATTTGATGTGTACGAGAAATTGAAAGACCTAAACCATAATCTTCACCGTAGTTTACATTAGGAATTTTTACATCACGCAACATAGGAGTATAAAATGCACGTGGCGCTCCTAGTCCATTAATACGAAGTGCATTATTTCGTCCGTTTTCCGGAGTCCATTCTTTATGATCGATTAATCCGGGAGGAATTTCATTCAAATCAGCATCTGTAATTGTATAAGAACCAACTACCATTGCGGCATTTTCTTTATAGAAAGCGCTAACTATTTTCTCTAGAGTTTTTCCGTCAGCGGTGTACACATCATCAGAATCTAATTGAACTGAGAA
>DAOUQH010000130.1 GCA_030625645.1 Flavobacteriia bacterium
GCATTTATTGCCAATAAAAATAAACCTAAAGTTAAAATGGTAACAGGAATAGTTAAAACTACCAAAATTGGTTTTAGAAATGTATAAAGTATCCCTAAAATAAAAGCAACCCAAATAGCCGTACTGTAATTATCAACAGAAATACCAGGCAAGAGTTTTTGGAGTAATAAAACTGCCGCAGCAGTTAATAATATTTTTAAAATATAGTTCATATAAATTGATTTAAAATCCTCCGCCAATATAGTTATTTTTTTAAAAACCACATAATTTCATTATAAAAATCAAGTGGATTTTCGGCATGTAACCAATGCCCCGCATTTGAAATTTCAACTATTCTATTATTTGGAAAATGACTTTTTATCAAAGATTCATCCTCTTTTAAAATATAGTTGGAATTCTCTCCTTTTAAAAACAAAGTCTCCCCGTCAAACTCCGTAAAGTTTGGTAAACCTACTCCTACTTCCTCCACATTTTCGATTAAACTATCTAAGTTAAAACGGTAAGCAAATTCGGTTTTACTCTTTCTATAAACATTTTTTAGTAAAAACTGCCTCACACCCGAATCATCAATATAGTTTTTTAATATCTCCTCAATTTCTTGTCGTGAACTTACAAGGTTTAGATTTATATTATTTAAAGCCTCAAAGATAAGTTGGTGATGTGGAACATAAAATCTGGGAGCGATATCTGCAACGATTATTTTATCTACCTTTTCAGGAAATTCAACAGCAAATTGCATTGCTGTTTTCCCTCCCATAGAATGCCCTAGAATGAGTGTATTTTCTAAATTATAATGTGAAATATAATGAAACAAATCTGCTACCATTAATTCGTATGAAAAATCATCAGAATGAAAACTCCTACCGTGATTTCTTTGATCAATAATATGAACCTGATAATGTTTAGCAAAATTATTTGCTAAACTTCTCCAATTATCACCCATCCCAAAAAAACCATGTAAAATCAAAAACGGTTTACCTTCACCCAATATTAAAGAATGTAATAACTGCATTATTTTAATTTTTGTAAATACATATTTACAACATTTTGCAAACCGTAATACAACGATTCTGAAATTAGAGCATGTCCAATTGACACTTCATCTAAACCTATAATTTCTTGAGAAAAAAATTGAATATTATCAAGGCTTAAATCATGCCCAGCATTTAATCCTAAACCAAGTTTTTTTGCTAAACTTGCTGCTTCTACATAAGGTTTAATCGATTGTTTATCACCATTTTCATATCCTACAGCATAAGCTTCTGTATATAATTCAATTCTATCAGCTCCAGTTTTTGCAGCTGCTTCAATTAATTTCAGATCGGTTCCCATAAAAATGGAAGTTCTAATATTATTTCTTCTAAATTCAGAAACAACTTCTTGCAAAAAACCTTGATTTTTTACGGTATCCCAACCTGCATTTGAAGTAATTGCATCAATAGAATCTGGCACTAAAGTCACCTGATCTGGTTTAACTTTTAAAACTAAATCTATAAATTTTTTTATAGGATTTCCTTCAATATTAAATTCGGTCGTAATAATTGGTTTAAGATCATAAACATCCTGATAAGTGATATGTCTTTCATCCGGACGAGGATGTACCGTAATTCCTTGTCCGCCAAACTCCTGAATATCAATCGCAGCCTGCACTACATTTGGCATATCTCCACCTCTTGCATTTCTTAAAGTTGCAATTTTATTTATATTTACGCTTAACTTTGTCATAATTGGCTAATTTAGTATTTGCAAAAATAATCTATTTAGAAATTAATTTAGTTACTTTGTAAAAGTTTATGACACAAACAGCCGATTACATATTAAAAGATATTGAAGCAGTAGCATTGAATGATACTGTTGAAAAAATTCAGAATCTATTCGAATTTATCACTTATTCACACCTTCCTGTTGTTGAAAAAGATGTTTTTTACGGAACAATTGCAAAAGATGATATTGAATTTTTAAATGACTCTGATAAAAATATAAGGGATTTAAAAAATTTACTTCATCCAATTTACGCAATTGAAAATATGAACTGGTTTGAAGTTTTACAACTTTTTACAATAAATAACAGTAATTTGATTCCAGTTTTGAGTTTAGATAAAAAATATATGGGATATTATGAACTAGATGATTTTTTAAATGTTTTTAAATATACGCCATTTTTACATGAAAACGGTGTAATCATCACTATTTCAAAGGATGTTAATGATTATTCTATGGGTGAAATCTCTCAAATAGTTGAATCAAATAATGCAACCTTATTTGGTGTTTTTATTTCTAAAATTGAAAATGAAACTGCTTATATTACCTTAAAATTAAGCATGCATGACATCAATAATACCTTGCTTTCATTTAGAAGGTATGGATATCAGGTAATCACAGAAGCTTATGAAGATAAGTTTATTGAAAATTTAAAAGAAAGATCAGAATATTTAACAAAATTTTTAAATATCTAATTTATTGATATGAAAGTCGGAATTTTTGGGCAAACCAACAATAGTCTTACAACAAAGTATATAAAAACTTTGGTGGATGCTTTATCCAAATATGATATTACAATAGTTTTTGAAGATACTCTATACAAATATTATAAAGGCAAATATGAAAGTAAAACCTTTCAAACATTTACAGATTATCATGATTTAAGCATAGATTATGACATGTTTTTTAGTGTTGGTGGTGATGGTACTTTTTTACGATCTATCACTTTTGTACGTGATCTCAATATTCCAATTATTGGAATAAATACCGGAAGACTTGGTTTTTTGGCAACTATCCAAAAAGACGATATTGATGAATCTATTACAAAATTAATCAACAAAGATTATACTGTAAACGAACGTGCAGTAATTTGTGTAAAAACAAATGATAACAATAAAGATCTGGAGGAAGAAAATTTTGCTTTAAACGAAATTTCTATTAGTCGAAAAAACACTGCCTCGATGATTACAGTTGTAACTTTCTTAAACGATGAGTATTTAACTACTTATTGGAGTGACGGTTTGATTATTGCAACTCCTACCGGTTCAACCGGATATTCTTTAAGTTGTGGAGGTCCAATTATCACTCCTGGTTCAGAGAATTTTGTTTTAACTCCAATTGCACCACATAGTTTAAGTGTACGTCCATTAGTAATTCCTGATAATACAAAGATTAAATTAGAAGTTGATAGTCGATCAAACAATGCACTATTAACTTTAGATTCCAGAATTACAACAATTGATAATCAAACAAAAATTACCATCACAAAATGTGATTTCACCATAAAAACTGTTCAATTAGACGATCAATCTTTCATAAAAACTCTTCGAGAAAAATTATTGTGGGGTGAAGATAAACGCAATTAAATTATGAGCATCTGATTTGCAGGATAATTCAATTCTCTAATCTTTCATTTTTATAATACAAATGCAAATGTATTTTTTTATATTTGCGGATTATTTTTTGGTTATGTATAAAAAAATTTTAGTATTTATATTCTTATTTTCAACCGGTATAATTCACTCTCAGATAAATGAATTAGGTGTATTTATTGGTGGCAGTAATTATATTGGAGATATTGGCAATACAAACTATATATTTCCTAACCAACTTGCTTATGGCGGGATATATAAATGGAATTACCACCCAAGATATTCATTTAGAACAACTTATACATACTCTAAAATCTCTGGAGATGATGCAAAATCAGATAGTTCATATCGAGAAAACAGAGATTATAGTTTTTCAAATTCTGTACATGAATTAGCCGTAGGAATTGAATATCATTTTTTTAAATACAATTTATCTAGAGTAGGTTATAGACAAACGCCTTATATTATTGCTGAATTAGCTGTAAATAATTATGGCACAAACGATGGCAGAACATTTGGATATTCTCTTCCTTTTGGAGTTGGTTATAAATTCCCGTTAGGAGCTGCTATTGGAATAGGAATAGAAACATCTTTTAGATATACTTTTAGTGACGATATAGATGGTTACCCTACACCAGGAATGGAAGATTTTTCAAACGGAAATGATTGGTATGTCTTTACAGGAATAACTATCGTTTATTCTTTTGGTCGTGAGGGTTGTTATAGTGGAAATTTTTAATGAAGTATGAGTTTGAAGCACGAAATAGATAAAAATAGACTTCCAAAACATGTAGCTGTTATCATGGATGGAAATGGTCGATGGGCAAAAAAACAAGGTTTTAAGCGTGTTTTTGGTCATAAAAAAGGTGTAGATGCTGTAAGACAAACCATTGAAGCTGCTGTAGAAATTGGAATTGAGGCCTTAACTCTCTATGCTTTTTCTACCGAAAATTGGAATAGACCTAAATACGAAATAGACACATTAATGAGCTTATTAGTTAGTTCATTAAAAAAAGAGATTGGCACTTTCCAAAAAAATAATGTAAAACTCCAAACAATTGGGAACATTGAAAAACTTCCAAAAAAAGCACAGCGAGAATTAGACGAAACAAAAGAAAAAACTAAAAATAATTCAAAATTAACACTAACCTTAGCTTTAAATTATGGCGCAAGAGAAGAAATATTAAATGCAACTCAAAATATTTCTAAAAAAATTGTTAATAATGAACTTAAAATTGAAGAAATTGATGAAAAAATTATAAATAGTCATTTATATACATTTAATTTGCCGAACGTTGATTTTTTGATAAGAACCAGCGGAGAATTACGAATAAGCAATTTTTTACTTTGGCAAATCGCTTATGCAGAATTGTATTTTACAGAAGTGTTATGGCCCGATTTTAATAAAGAAGAATTTTATAGGGCAATTATCAATTATCAAAGTAGAGAACGACGATTTGGAAAAACAAGTGAACAAATTGAGAAAAGAAATTAGTAAGATAAAAACAGTCGCTTTAAGCCTGTTTTTAATATGGAGTGCTTTAACTGTAAATGCACAAAAAGAACTTCCAAAAAATAATATATCAAACGACACCATTTTACCAAATACTGTTGTTACTGATACTATCCCCGTTAAGGAACAAATCATCGAGCCAGTTGATTTTAAAAAGCCTAAAAAATATAATATTGGAGGTGTAACTGTAACCGGAAACCAAACTATTTCAGAGCAATCTATATTAATCTTCTCAGGATTAGTTTCGGGACAACAAATTAAAGTTCCAGGAGATAAACTTTCGAGTGCTATAAAAAAATTATGGAAATCAAAACTTTTTAGTAATGTCGAGGTTTATGCTACTAAAGTTGATGGAGATGATGTTTATCTAGAAATTAGTGTAACCGAACTTTCTAAGGTCGGCGAAGTAACTGTAAAGGGAATTAAGAAATCGAAGATCGACGAATTAATGAAAGAAACCGAATTCCAAGTTGGCGCAATGCTTACTGAAAATTTGGTAACTACAACCGAAAATTATATCGAAAATCATTATCGTGAAAAAGGATTTTTAAACACCAAAGCTACTATTAATACTAAACTTGATACCACCAACACAAATACAGAAGATGCACTTGTTTTAATTGATAA
>DAOUQH010000095.1 GCA_030625645.1 Flavobacteriia bacterium
AATGAGTTTGCTATTTCTGATAAGGATGGAGAATTCATAATAAATGCTAATGAAGGAGACTTGGTTGAAGTGTCGCATATTGGATATAAAACAATAGTTTTGGCACTGAGTAATGAACAAGTCATTAAATTGAAATTGGCACAAATTGACTTAAATGAGATTATTGTTTCAGCACATCCATTACATGATATTTCTCAATCTACCGTCATAAATGATATGACAAAGCGAATAAGTCAGCCACGTAGTGTAGGTGATTTGTTTAAGGATATCAAAGGATTTGGTATTGCAAAAAAAGGAGCGTATGCATCTGAGCCAGTATTCCGTTCATTTAAATACGAACAATTAAATATACAATATGATGGAGGGATGAAAATTTTAAATGCTTGTCCGAATAGGATGGATCCAATCACAACACATGTTATTCCCGAAGAAATTGAGAGAATCGAAATAGTTAAAGGACCTTTTACTGTTAGATTTGGTCAAAATTTTGGTGGAATAGTTAATATGGTGACTAAATCAATGACAGATAAAAAATTAGGATTTAGTGGAAACATGGAAACTGGTTACGAAACAAATGGTAATAATTTTACAGGGAGAGGATCTGTTGTTTATAAGGCGAATAAATTTGATGTAGAGCTTAATGGTTCTTATAGAGATTATGGTAATTACGAAGATGGAAATGGTCAAGAAGTACCATCTTCATTTTCTTCTACAGATTATTCAGTAAAATTTGGACTTAATCCAACCGAGAATCAACGTCTTAGATTAACATGGCGTCAATCTTTTGCAAATGATATTGATCATGCAGGTTTACCAATGGATTCTCCTTATGATGATAGCTATTTAGTAGGATTAGATTATAAAATAACGAATCTATCTAATAGTATTAATTCTATTTCTTTTAAAGGTTTCTATTCGTATGTAGATCATTTAATGACCAATGAAGGTCGCCCAAGTTTTAAGGCTACATTTTCTTCATCAAATGTTTTTGCAACAACTTATGGTGGAAAAGCAGAAGTAATAATTACTCCTTCAAGTCAGTTAAAGATATTTACAGGTTTAGATGCAAACCTAATTTCAAGAGATGGATCTAGAATACGTACAATAAAAATCATGAATGGTAATCCTTTACCAACACCAAAGGTTAAAGTTGATAAAATTTGGCAAGATTCTGAATTGGATGATTTTGGAATTTTTGCAGAAGCTAAATATAAAATTTCAGAGAATTCAGTTATAACTAGTGGCTTGAGATCTGATTTCATCAATGCTGTAATAAATGATCCTGAACAAGATTTTTTAGATGAATATGGTGTGAATGGAGTAATTGAAGATCAATCTGAGGTAAATATTAGTGGTAATTTATCATATATTTATAGTATTAATAATACAAAATGGCAATTTGCATATGGTAGGGGAGTAAGAACTGCTTCGATGATTGAGCGTTTTATCAATCATTTTAACGTAGGAGTAGATCCTTATGAATATGTAGGTAACCCATATTTAGATCCAGAGATAAACAATCAATTTGAAGTGTCATTTGCACAGAGTTATGATAAGTTAGATTATGGAGTATCTGTATTTTATTCCTTCTTAAATGACTACATCACTGCTATAGTTGATGAGTCATTACCTAGGAAATTTATGCCAACAGTAGAACCAATTTATGCCAAAAGGTTTATTAATATTGAAAAAGCAAAACAAACAGGATTTGAAGCATTTTTTAATTATAGATTTGCATCTCATTTCAGTTTTTTATCTGATATTTCTTATACTTATGGAGAAAATGAAGAGTTTAATGAGCCACTTTCTCAAGTAGCACCATTAACAGCACATTTAGGCTTAAATTATGAAAGAGAAAATTATTGGTTAAACTTTAAATCGAGAATTGTTGATAAGCAAGATCGTGTTTCTGAAACTTTTAAAGAGAAACCATCTCCAGGATTTGCAACTTTTGATTTAAGCGCCGGATATAAACCGTTAAAAAATTTAACTATCGGAGCTGCTGTATTGAACATTCTTGATAAAGCATATTATGAACATTTGAATTTCTCTTATAAAAATTCAGATTTATTAGCTGGGAAAATCTTAGAACCAGGAAGAAATTTCACAGTTTATATTAATTACAATTTTTAATAAAGAATAATTATAGTTAGTTGAAAAACCGTTTAAAGTTGAAAAACTTTGACGGTTTTTTTATTTCAATAAATTTTAACAAAAAAGCCTCAAACTTTTGAAAATTTGAGGCGTTTATAATATGTAGTTAAATTACTATCTAGATCTTCTACTTCGGTCTTTTCTATCGCCACGTGTATTATCTCTACGACTATCATTTTTACGTCTATCGTCATTACGCCCTTCACTTTTTCTACCTTCATTTCTACTTCCACCACCAAAACTTCGTCTTTTTGAGCGATTTCTACCTTTTGTTTTAGGCTTAGTAGTAACTTCAACAATTATCTTTCTGTTTCCAAAATTGGCATTTTTAAAGCTTTCAAGAATTTTATCCGTATAATTTTTTTCAATTTCAAAAAATGAAAAGCTTTTCAATATTTCTATCTGACCAATTTCAGCATTTTTCTCACCTAAGTTTTCATTGATAATACCAATTAATTTAGCTGGGTTGATGTTATCCATTTTGCCTAAATTAATATAAAAACGAGTAAAATTCTCATCACTAGATCTCGTTTTTTCTCTAGAATCATCACCGTTTAAGTCACGAGCATTTTCATAATAGGATAAAAATTGATTGAATTCTAATGAAACAAATCTTTTAATTAATTCTTCGCGATCTAATCCTTCTAATTTTTTATAAACATCAGGTAAATAATCTTTAATTTCCTTTTCGTTTACATCTATATCATGAACTTTATCAATTAGATTATATAGTTGTTTTTCGCAAATTTCATTTCCGTTAGGAACTAATTTTTGTTCAAATTTCTTATTGATCTTTTTTTCAATTTGTCTGATGATACCTTTTTCTCTATTGGTAATTATGGCAACCGATTTACCTTTTTTCCCAGCTCTACCAGTTCTACCACTTCTATGAGTATATGATTCAATTTGATCTGGAAGTTTAAAGTTTATAATATGCGTTAGATCAGTAACATCCAAACCACGTGCTGCAACATCAGTAGCAACTAAAATCTGTAAGTTTTTATTTCTAAATTTTTGCATTACCATATCACGTTGTGCTTGTGAAAGATCACCGTGAAGTGCATCAGCATTATAACCATCGGTTATTAATTTATCAGCAATATCTTTTGTTTCTCTACGAGTTCTACAAAAAACTATTCCATAAATATCTGGATTAATATCAGCAATTCTTTTTAAGGCTGCATATCTATTTCTTTCAGAAACTAAAAAATATTCATGGCTAACATTGGTTGCTCCAATATTTTTCTTTCCTGCAGAAATTTCTACCGGATTATCCATATAATTTCTAGCAATGGATTCCACTTCTTTAGGGAAAGTAGCCGAAAATAATAAGGTTTGTTTTGATTCAGGAGTAGTTTCTAATATCTTATCAAGCTCATCTTTAAATCCCATATTAAGCATTTCATCTGCTTCATCTAGTACTAACCATCTTGTACTTGAAAGGTTTAATCGTTTTCTTTTTATAAGATCAACTGTTCTGCCAGGAGTTCCCACTACAATTTGAGCTCCGTTTTTTAAACCTCTAATTTGTTTGTCAATATCAGCACCTCCATAAACAGCCAAGACTTTTAACTTATTTAAATTTTTTGAATATTCTTCAATATTTCTAGCAATTTGTATGGCAAGTTCACGTGTAGGAGATAAAATTATTGCCTGTGTTTGATTGCTATTTGTATCTATTTGTTCTAAAATAGGCAAACTAAAAGCAGCAGTTTTACCTGTTCCTGTTTGAGCAAATGCCTTTAAATCTTTTTTTGAACTGATTATTTGTGGAATTGCAATTTCTTGAATGTGTGTTGGATTTTCATAACCTAAACTTTCAATAGCTTCGACTATATCTTGGTTTAAACCAAGATCTTTAAATGATGTCATATATAATATTTTTAAACACAATCGTAGATAAATAATTGAAATACAGTAATATAAGTAAAATCGTGTTTATGAATTTGCAAAAATACGTCTAATTTGTTGAAGTTTACTACAAATTAGTATTTTTTAAGATTCTTCAAGTAGTAATCTAATGTTTTGGTACTAAAAAATAGATAACCATTTTGAATGATTCCATCTTTATCAAGTAAAATTGTTCTTGCCATATTTCCTTCAAACCAAGGATAAAAGTCACAATTTTTATCAATCTTGTATTGATCTTTTGAATCTAATTCTTTATTTGAAATAAATTTATTCCAATCATCAAATGACCTTTCTCTTTCAATTCCAATAAATAGATAGTTTGGATATTTCTTTTTTAACTCGTTTAATTGTTCAATTAACAATTCAACCTTTCCTAAATCCTTAGGCCAAAAATAGATAACTGTTGGTGTATCTTTTAATAGCTGGTTTATAGTTGTTTCTTTTTTCTTGTTATTGATAAGCATAATTGAAGGCAGAGTATCTCCAAAATTCAATTTTTCTTTTTGAGAAATAGATTTGATTATTTCAGATTTCAATTCTTCGTCAGAACAATTTATTAAAAAGAATTCCTCAATATCTTTAAATTCTTTATTTTTTAATGATTCATTCGTGATTGCTCCCCATATCCCCTTTGCTAATAAATCATTTTTAACACTTTCAATTTTTATTTTTTTCTTTACAATCTTCATAAAATTTAGGTCAACGTTGCAAGAATCAGGATATTTAATTTTTTCGGCGTAAGCTAAATGGTGTAAATGTGTTTTAAGATAAGAGTAATAGGAACCATAAAACATTAGTGATTTATCATTCAAATCTATATTATCTCTAAATGCATAAAACGAATCATTTAATTTTGGAAAGCTTTTTAGCTTATTTACTTTTTTATGATAAAATGGATATTGTTCTTTTAAATAATAAAAAGGGTAATTTATTGCTACATCGGCAACTTTTTTAAAAAAATCGGTAGCCTTATTGTCTTCACTTTCTAATAATTCTAAATATTGATTATTAAGTTTTAATGTTTCAGAATCAATTTCTTTAGAAAATGATTCTTCATCTAAACCAAACAGGTGTTTGAATTTTTTTTCATTTTTTTCTTGTTGTAGGAATATATTGATTAAAAAATTATTTTGTGCTCCACCTTTCCCACTAAAAATCAGTGATTCGTCAAAATCCCAAGTATTTAGATAAATCAATAAGCTATCGGTTGGTTGTAAGTAAAGATATTGAAATTCAGGGCCATGCTTAAATGTATAAATACCTTCGCTTATTGAATCAAGTGAAAACTTAAAACGACTTTGTTCATTTATTTTGGCTGAATCTATGGTAAATTCATCTTTTGCAAGATAAACATATTTGCCTTTAGGATTCTTTATTTTTCCTCCAAAAAATGTAATATTTTTTTCATTTTCGGATGTTCTACAAGAAAACATCAGAGCCAAAACCCCTAGAAATAAAAATATAGAAATAGGTGATAAATAGTAATTTTTCTTCAAAGAAATCAGTTTTAACATGATTAACAAAAGTAATATAATCCAAAATGAGAGCTTGTTAATGACTTGTTAAATATTTATATAGAATAGGTTAAAGTAAAGGTTTAGATAAGCTAAATTTTAACATTTTACAGAAAATTTATTGAGTGCATTTAATTTTTAAGATAAATATTTTTATTTTTTAATCTGAAAATCAAAGTTTATAGATGTTAAATGACTACTTTTGCAAAAATTTCAAAAAAATATGTTAGCAGTATCAAATTTATCTGTGCAATTCGGGAAGAGAGTCTTATTTGACGAAGTAAATACATCATTTACAAAAGGGAATTGTTATGGAATCATAGGAGCAAATGGTTCGGGAAAATCTACATTTTTAAAAATACTATCTGGTGATATCGAACCAAATTCAGGACATGTGATCCTTGAAAAAGGTAAGCGTATGTCTGTTTTATCACAAGATCACTTTGCATTTGATGAGTATCCTGTTTTAGAAACTGTTTTGATGGGGAATAAGCCATTATTCGATTTAAAACAAGAATTAGATGCAGTCTATGCAAGACCTGATTTTAATGAAGAAGATGGTGTGAAAGCTGGTGAGCTAGGTGTAGATTTTGAAGAAATGGGTGGTTGGACAGCTGAAAGCGAAGCAGCAGGTTTGTTATCTTCTTTAGGGATTACTGAAGACATGCATTATACTTTGATGAAAGATTTGGATGGTAAAGCCAAAGTACGTGTGTTATTGGCACAGGCACTTTTTGGGAATCCAGATGTATTAATTATGGATGAGCCTACCAATGATTTAGATTTTGAAACAATTGGTTGGCTAGAACATTTTTTAGCAAATTATGATAATACAGTAATTGTTGTTTCACATGACCGTCACTTTTTAGATGCAGTTTGTACCAAAATATCTGATATTGATTTTAGCAAAATAAATCAGTATTCTGGTAATTATTCATTTTGGTATGAATCTAGTCAGTTAGCTGCAAGACAAAGAGCACAACAAAATAAAAAAGCAGAAGAAAAGAAAAAAGAATTAGAAGAATTTATTCGTCGTTTTTCTGCAAATGTTGCTAAATCAAAGCAAGCAACATCTCGTAAAAAGATGATTGAAAAATTAAATGTTTCTGATATTAAACCATCGAGTAGGAGGTATCCTGCAATAATATTTGATAGAGAGAGAGAAGCTGGGGATCAAATTTTAAATATTGAAAATTTATCAAAATCTCAAGATGGTGAATTTTTATTTAAAGACATAAATATAAATCTTGCTAAAGGTGATAAAGTGGTGGTATTATCTAAAAAATCACAAGCAGCAACTTCTTTTTATGAAATTATAATGGGATTAGATAATGATTATACAGGAAAATTTACCTGGGGTGTAACTACATCGCAAGCTTATTTACCAGTTGATAATTCGGGGTTTTTTGAAAATGAATACAGTTTGGTCGATTGGTTACGTCAATATGCGAAGACTGAAGAAGAAAGAGAAGAAGTGCATTTACGTGGATTTTTAGGTAAAATGATATTTAGTGGGGAAGAGGCTTTAAAGCAATGTAATGTTTTATCCGGGGGAGAAAAAGTAAGATGTATGCTTTCGCGAATGATGATGACTCGCTCCAATGTTTTATTAGTAGATCAGCCTACTAACCATTTAGATCTTGAATCTATTCAAGCATTTAATAATGCTTTAAAAAAGTTTAAAGGAAATATAATTTTTTCTACACACGATCATGAGTTTGCACAAACTGTTGCAAATCGTGTAATTGAAATAACTCCAAAAGGTGTAATTGATAGATATATTACTTTTGATGAATATTTAGAAGATCCAAAAATCAAAGAATTACGTGATACAATGTATGCATAAATTAATATTTTAAATAAAATATTTAAAACTAAAATCCTTGAAGTCAGCTTTAAGGATTTTTTTATTGACAACTTAATTCTAATCAACCCAGCCAACCATCTCTATCTAAACTCCTATATTGAATTGCTTCAGAAATATGATTAGGAAGAATATTTTTGGCAGATTCCAAGTCGGCTATTGTTCTAGAAACTTTTAAGATTCTGTCATAGGCTCTAGCCGAAAGATTTAATTTTTCCATTGCTGTTTTTAATAATGTTTTTGAGGTTTCATCCATAATACAGAAAATTCTTATTTGTTTTACGTTCATTTGTGCATTGTAATGGATATTCATATTATCTTGAAATCTTTCGGCTTGAATATCTCTTGCTGTTGTAACTCTTTCTCTAATAATTTCACTAGCTTCTCCTCGTCTTTCTTCAGTTAATTTTTCAAAAGGGACTGGCTGTACTTCGATATGAATATCAATTCTGTCTAATAACGGACCTGATATTTTACTTAAATATCGTTGCATTTCTTGGGGTGTTGAGGTGATCGGACTATCGCGATCGATAAAATAACCACTCGGACTAGGATTCATACTTGCAACTAACATAAAACTGCTAGGATAGGTTACAGTAAATTTTGCTCTTGAAATAGTAACTTCTCTATCTTCTAAAGGTTGACGCATTACTTCAAGAACAGAGCGTTTAAATTCAGGTAATTCATCCAAAAATAGCACTCCATTATGTGATAATGATATTTCACCAGGTTGTGGATATGTGCCACCTCCAACCAATGCAACATCTGATATTAGTAGTTTGATAAGAGGATATATAATTTTCAAATTTTCATTGTATTTAACCCGATTCCCGTTAGTTATGAGACAGAAAAAACAATTGAAGCATTTTTAAAAATAAAAGATAGAATCAGGGAAGCTGCTTCATCGTATTCCAATGTTTATGTTGAGGATGAACCGGTGCGATTTTACCCGGATCATCTTTCTAGTTCATCAACACATTTATACATTGATGGCGCAACAAAGAATACTAATGAGCTTATTCCTGTAATGCTGGA
>DAOUQH010000128.1 GCA_030625645.1 Flavobacteriia bacterium
TGAATGAAATTATTCCACTTGAAAAACCTTCTTTAGTACACGGTGATCTTTGGGGAGGAAATATAATGAAAAGTAAAAATAATACTCCTGTTTTTATCGATCCGGCAATATATTATGGACATCGAGAAATTGATATATCTATGACACAAATGTTTGGTGGTTTTGACAACTCATATCTTACACATTACGAGAATATTTTTCCTTTAGAAAAAGGTTGGGAAAATAGAATTAATATTCATAATTTATATCCAAACTTGGTTCATCTTAACCTATTTGGTTTAGGATATTTAAACAGTATAGAGAGAGTAATAAAAGTGTTTTAACTAAAAAATAGAAATATCCCATTGTAGTCTAAATCTATTTCCAGATTTAAAATAAGGGTTAAATTCATTATATTTTAAATAAGAATAATCAAAAGTTAGTTTGTTTTTATGTCCTTTAAAGAACCAATTGCAACCCAAAGTGTACTCAAAATTATTATTATCATCAATATCTTTATTGGGATTATAAAATGCTTGTCTGGCAAAGATTTCTAAATGCTCAGGAAATTTAGGGAAACTATTATGAAAAAAATATCCCAACTGAAAATAATTACCTATCAAATTTGTTTCAACATTATTAACTCTGTCGTCAATATTTTTATAATGTAATTCTTGCTGCCAAGAAAAACCTTTATATTTAAAAGCAGTTTCAAACATCAATTGATCAATTTTAAATTGCCCATCTATTCCCTCCTCAAAACCATGTAATTGACCTCCTCCTGAAGTAGAAAATCTAGTATATTTACTAATATTTGTCACTCCTGCAAAAGCAATGGACGAAATAAATTTTTGATGTTTTTCAAGATCAGATCCTGAAAATTTTAAGACTTCTTTATTAGGATTCCATTGTAATCTTAGCAAATACATTAAATTGCTATCATCATTAGAGTTTGCTCCTCTTCCGGTTCCTGTAAGAACAGAAGCCCAATAATTAAAATTGGCTAATCCATCATTGTTTAAATTTCCATAAATTGAAACACCTTGTTGTCTATCTACTGTGAAAATGCTATTTATCAATGATCTATCTACATCGGTTTGGTTACCAGAAGAAATTATTCTTTCTCTTGAATATCTAACTTTCCACTGACCTACTTTTAACTTTAAAAAAGGATATTTTTCAAGCATTATCCTATAGTCTAATAAGTTGTTACCTTTAATATCCTGTTCAAAATAAAATTTATAATAGGGTTTATAAATATTTCCACCAATTTTAATTCTGGCACGATTAATATTAAAACTTGTATTATCTTTATTAAAATCA
Organism: Flavobacteriia bacterium; assembly: GCA_030625645.1. Classification (GTDB taxonomy): domain Bacteria; phylum Bacteroidota; class Bacteroidia; order Flavobacteriales; family Flavobacteriaceae; genus Namhaeicola. Next base: position 1,303 of record DAOUQH010000128.1, read on the forward strand.
GTTAATGTTGTTGGATATTTATCAAAAGGATAAGAAGCTCTAAATTGCCCTCTAAAATCTATTTGTAAAAGATAATTATTGTCGCTTGATCTAAGCTCAAAACCTTTCTTTCCTTTACTAAAATGATAATACGGCGATGTATCTTTTTGCTTTTTTTGTGCAAATAACGAAGATGTTATCAAAAAAATAACAATACTTAAAAATAGTATTCTATTAAAAATAATCAAAGGCATTGTTATAGTTTAGATTCAAAAATAAACCAAAATTACTCACTCGTTAAGTTTTTGAATAAAGTTTCTAAATTGAATGTTTTTTGTTGAATATGTAGTGTTCTTAGTCCGTTATCTTTTGCAAAATCAAAAACAGAAAACCGTTTGTCTTTTTCAGAATCAAAAGTTAGCAACCAAGTATTTTCATACATATTCTGTGCATTTTTAAGATCTACAATTTTATTTAAAGCTTCTTGTTTCACTTCTAAATCAAATTCAACTTCAATAATTTGCTCTTGATTTTTTAATAAATCATCCAGATTTTTATCAGCTACAATATTTCCTTTATTTATGATAATCACACGGTTGCACATTGCCTCTACTTCCTGCATGATATGCGTTGATAAAAGCACCGTTTTACTTTTTCCAATTTCCTTAATCAAATCTCTAATCTCAGCCAATTGATTTGGATCTAAACCTGTAGTTGGTTCATCTAAGATTAATACTTCTGGATCATGTAAAAGTGCTGCTGCTAATCCAACTCTTTGACGGTATCCTTTTGATAGCTGATCAATTTTTTTATGTGATTCGGGTTTTAAACCAACTAATTCAATTATATCTTCAATTCTTTGCTTCCCAATTTTATAAATTTCTGCATTGTAAGCAAGATATTCTCTAACATACATTTCTAGATATAAAGGGTTGTGCTCTGGTAAATATCCTATAGATCTTTTAACTTTTATCGGATCTTTAACTACATCAAAATTATTGACTTCTACTATTCCTTCATTTTGAGAAATATATGTTGTAATAATTTTCATCATGGTTGATTTTCCAGCACCATTCGGACCTAAAAAACCAACAATTTCACCCGATTTTATCTCAAAATTAATATTACTTAATACTTTTTGATTTCCATAATATTTGGATATATTCTTAACTAAAATCGACATGGTAAAATATTTAATTACAAATAAACAAAACTTTAAAGAAATAACAGAGTGCTATTATTAAAATAGCACAAACTAAATTATGTTTACTTTTTTAGATTCTTTCATCAAAACATTAAAATATCAAATAATATGTTAATCTTTTTGTCAAAATAGTTGCAAATAAAAAATATATTTATAGATTTGCTGCCATAATTAAAAAATGATGAACAAAACATATAATTTCTTTACTCGCTTTTACTTTTATTTTCAAAATAAAAGCGAGACTCTATATGTTTAAGATATAAATTAAACAAAACATGAAAAGTCTCGATATAAATCGAGGCTTTTTTTTTATAATAAAATTAATAATGAAAGTAGCAATTCAAGGTATAAAAGGTTCATTTCACCATATTGTGGCAGAAGAATTTTTTGGTAAGAATATCGATTTAGCAGAGTGCTTAACATTTACTGAGATTCCTGTATTATTAAAAAATGATAAAGTGGATACTGCGATAATGGCAATTGAAAACTCTATTGCAGGAGCAATTTTACCAAATTATGCTCTAATCGATGAATATAATCTTTCGATTGAAGGGGAATTTTATTTAAACATTCATCATCATTTAATGGCATTAAAAGGTCAGAAATTAGAAGATATTAAAGAAGTTTGGTCTCACCCGATGGCGCTTTTACAATGTCGGAAATTTTTTAGAAATCACCCTAATATCAAATTAATTGAAGAAACCGATACTGCTGAAGTAGCCAAAAGAATTAACGATCAACAAATAAAAGGTGTTGCTGCAATTGCAAGTAAAAAAGCTTCTGAACTTTATGATTTAGAAGTGATTAGAGATGATATTCAAACTGTAAAGAATAATTCAACAAGGTTTTTTGTTCTTAAAAAAGGCGAAAACACTCCATATCACAAAAGTAAAATAGGGCATGATAAAAATAAATCTTCTATTAAATTTATTACCAACCACAACAAAGGAAGTTTAGCTGAAGTTTTAGATATTTTTGCAAAGCACGAAATTAATTTGACAAAAATTCAATCTATGCCAATTATTGATGAACCTTGGAGTTATGCTTTTTTTATTGATTTGATTATCGATGATTTTACTTTATATAAAAATGCTTTGCATTTAATTGATAAAAAAGGAAGTAGTTTAAAAATATTAGGAGAATACCAACAGAATAAAATGCTGTAATGATTAAAAAAGCAAACAGATTAAAAAGTGTAAAAGAATACTATTTTTCTATTAAATTAAGAGAAGTAAGGGAACTGATTAGCCAAGGAAAACCTATTATTAATTTGGGTATTGGTAGCCCTGATCTACCACCACCACCACAAGTTATTGAAGCAATTCGTAATGCTTCCGCAGAAGCGAATACTCATGGATATCAAAGTTATCAAGGTGTTCCTGAACTTCGTCAATCTATGGTTGATTTTTATAAGAAATATTATGGTGTTTCTGTAAACAAAGATTCTGAAATATTACCTTTAATGGGATCAAAAGAAGGAATTTTACATATTTCAATGGCGTTTTTAAATGCCGGTGATGAAGTTTTAATTCCAAATCCAGGTTATCCAACTTATACATCTGTTACCAATTTGGTGGAGGCAAAACCAATACTTTATGATTTAAAAGAAGCAAATAATTGGTTTCCTGATTTTGAGGCTTTAGAAAAATTAGATCTAAGCAAAGTAAAAATAATGTGGGTAAATTATCCGCACATGCCAACGGGCACATTGCCTACTGATGAATTATTTAAAAAATTGATTGCTTTTGCAAAAAAACATGAGATTCTATTGGTAAATGATAACCCGTATAGCTTTATTTTAAATGATGATATAAAAAGTATTTTGGCTTATGAAGGAGCAAAAGATGTTACCATTGAATTAAATTCTTTAAGTAAAACTTTTAATATGTCTGGCTGGAGAGTTGGAATGGTTTTAGGTAATGAAGAGAATATCAAAAATATTTTACAAGTAAAAAGCAATATGGATTCGGGCATGTATTTTGGAATTCAGCAAGGTGCCATTGCAGCATTAAATTTACCTTCAAAGTGGTTTGATGAAATGAATTCGATTTATAAAAAAAGAAGGGAAATTGTTTGGCAAATCTGTGATGTACTAAATCTTACCTATGATAAAAATGCAACTGGGATATTTGTTTGGGCAAAAGTTCCAAAAGAGAAAAATGCAATAGAAATTACAGATAACCTTCTATATAAACATGATGTTTTTGTATCTCCAGGGAAAATATTTGGAACTAATGGTGAAAAATATGTTAGATTTTCATTATGTGTTGAGGAAAATAAAATAAATGAAGTTTTAAATAGAGTATCATGAAACGAATTGCAGTTATTGGATTAGGGCTAATAGGAGGCTCGTTAGCATTAGAGCTTAAAAAAAATTCTTGGGCAACAATTTACGGAATTGACAAAAATCCTGAGCATTTAAAAAAAGCTCTAGAATTGGGAATTATTTTTGAAAAAGCCAGTATTGATATTGTAAAAGAAGTTGATACTGTAATTATTGCTGTTCCGGTAAATGTTACTCCTCAAATTACAAAGCAAGTTTTAGATATAATCGAAGATGATACCCTTGTTTTTGATGTTGGATCGACCAAAGCTGGAGTTTGTGAAACTGTTAAAGATCATCCAAAAAGGGGAAATTTTGTTGCAGTTCACCCAATTGCCGGTACCGAATTTTCAGGACCAGAAGCCGCTATTTACGATCTATTTACCGATAAAGTAAATATTATTTGTGAACAGCATTTGAGCGGTAAAAAAATGGTTGAAAAAGTTATAAATTTATTTGAAAGCATTAAAATGCGAAATGTTTTTATGGATTCTGCCGAGCAGCATGACAAACATATTGCTTACGTTTCACATTTATCTCACGTAAGTTCATTTATGCTTGGAAAAACAGTTTTAGAAATTGAAAACGATGAACAAAAGATGTTCAATATGGCAGGAATTGGTTTTGCTTCACCTGTAAGATTAGCAAAAAGTAATCCCGAAACCTGGACACCAATATTTTTAAAAAATAAAGAAAATATATTAAAAGCATTAGAAGAATATATTAAAAATTTAACTGAATTTAAAGAAATCTTAAATAAAGAATCAGCCGAAGATATTTATGCAATTATGCAAAATACAAATAAAATTAAAGAAATACTCAACGGTATAAAAAACTAAAAAAATGGAAAATGTAAATTTTAAGAAATGGTTAAACGACATGCAATTAGACCATCCATTGGTAATTGCTGGTCCGTGTAGTGCAGAAACTGAAGAACAGGTCTTGGAAATTGCACACGAATTAAAAAATACAGATGCT
>DAOUQH010000006.1 GCA_030625645.1 Flavobacteriia bacterium
TTCGGATACTGCCGAATATGGTTGCTATTTATTTGATCATGCTTGTAAACCTTTATTAGCTGATTTTATGAAAAAGGTAGACACCAATGTAATTGGTGAAAAATATGGTGAAGGAAAAGATAATGGTGTTGACAATCAAGAGCTAATTGCAATTAATGAGCAAATTAGATTTCATCCTGTTGAGATAGTAGGTTATGAGCTTAGAGAAGCAATGACAGCAATGGTTAATATCTTATAAAACCTGATTAATACCAATAACTTAATATTATTTATTTGAATTTTACCCACTTTAACTCTTGTTGAAGTGGGTATTTTTATTATAATAGATTATTATCAGATATTTATTTTATCTTCGTTTGACTATTAAATTTATTGAATTGAATGAATTCAGAATTATCTCATATACAAGCAAATATTAATTCATTGATTGAAATGAACGAAGAAGAATGGACTTACTATTCTGCTATGTTTAGGGTAAAAGAATTTAAGAAAAAAGAAATATTATTAGAAGTCAATGATATTTGTTCGAATATATTTTTTGTAAATAAAGGTTTATTAAGAATTTATTTTATTGAAAAAAATGGTGATGAATCAACAATTTATTTTTCACAGGAAAATGATTTTGCGGTAGATTATGATAGTTTTTTAAATCAAACACCGTCTAATTATACAATAGAGGCAATGGAAGATTCTCAAGTAGTTTTTATGTCAAATAAGATGGTTGTTGAAGGCTATAATAAATTGCGTAATGGAGAAAAATTAGGAAGATTACTTGCCGAAAAATATTTTCTTATTTTTAGTAAGAAAATTCAAAATATTTATACAAAAACTCCTTTTGAAAGGTATTTGTTGATGAATGAGCAATTTCCAAATATCCGTCAGCGTGTTCCACAACATTATATTGCTTCTTACTTGAATATCTCTTCGGTACATTTAAGTCGTTTAATAAATAAGAAATTATAAAACTGATAACATTTGTTATTGCAAAATTATTCCTGCATCAATATTTTTGCCTTTATTAGTTTTAAATAGTGGAATTTTGGAAAATTATTTTGATAGACAATTTGAGTTAAGGTATTTTGAAATGAACAAGTTTGGAGAAACTTCTCCAACTACAATATTAACTTTATTAGAAGAAGCAGCTGCAGATCATTGTTATTCAATAGAGCATAGTTTATATGATCTTATAGATAAAAATGTTGGTTGGGTATTGCTTTCGGGAGTTATGCAAATGGATCGCTATCCTAGTTATAAAGAAAAAATTACCATTAGAACATGGCTTTCAAGTTATTCATCAATTAGAGGGATTAGGGAGAATATTATTTATGATGAACAAAATAATATTATTGGAAAATCAAGAGGTTTATGGGTTTTCTTTGATATTGAAAGAAGAAGACCAATTCAAATTTTTGATGAAATAAAAGAAAAATGGTCTTTTTATAGTAAAGAAAGTATAAGTCAAGATATTACAAAAAAGATACCAGCAATTGATACGGCAAGTTCTTTGAAAAAATTTAAAGTCAATCGGTATGATACTGATATGAATAATCATGTAAGTAATATTAGGTATTTACAATGGCTGATGGAAACAATTCCTGAAGAAATTGCAGATAATTATTATTTACATTCTATAGATGGACGATTTATAGCAGAGGCGCAATATGGTGATACTGTCGTATCTTTGACTAAGCAGGAAAATAAAGATTCATACATCCATACCATAAAAACGCAAGGAAACAATAAGGTTTGTGCTACTGCAAATACAGTATGGAAGAGAAAAGAAAATAGATTAATCGCATAAAAAGATTGCTATTAAAAATAGTTAGAAAATCTTCAATAAATAAGCTATTTATCTATTTAAAAATATGCTTACATTTACTGCCAATAAATTAATAAGGCAATGTCTGTAGAAGATATTTTTGATAATAATAATTTCCCCGGAGAAGTTAAGATTGAATTCCCAAAAAAACACCACAACTATTTAATAAATGGTGAGTTAAAGCAATGGAATGGAGATTTTTTAGATATATTTTCACCTATATGTACAAAAAATTCTAAAGGAGAATTTGAGCGTACTCTTTTGGGAACCATACCTAGAATGAAAGAAGAAGTTTCTTTAGAAGCTTTAGCAGCTGCAGTTAATGCTTATGATTTTGGTAGAGGTGAATGGCCTCTAATGAAACCGAAAGAAAGGATTGCTTGTATTGAAAATTTTGTGAAATTGATGAAGCAAAAGCGCGATAGTATTGTGAAATTTTTGATGTGGGAAATAGCCAAATCTTTACCAGAATCTCAAAATGAATTTGATAGAACAATCACGTATATAAATGATACAATTTCTGCTTATAAAGAACTTATCCATGATAATTCTAAAGTTCAGTTTTACGATGGAGTTTATGCTAAAGTAGGAAGAGATTCTTTAGGAGTAGTTTTGTGTTTGGCACCTTATAATTTTCCGTTAAACGAAACCTTTTGTATGATAATTCCTGCTTTGATTATGGGAAATACGGTTGTTTATAAGCCAGCTGAACAAGGTGTTTTATTTGTATCGGAATTATTAGATGCTTTTACAGAGTCGTTTCCAAAAGGTGTGATAAATGTCTTGTTTGGAAATGGTAATGAAGTAGCAACACCTATAGTAAAAACAGGAAAAATTAATGTTTTGGCTTTGATAGGAAATAGTAAGTCGGCCAATGCTTTATTGCAAAATGTACCAAATAGGAATAGGTTAAAATTGGTTTTAGGCTTAGAAGCAAAAAACTCTGCAATTGTTCTACCTGATGCTGATTTGGATAAAGCTGTAGCCGAATGTGTTTTAGGTTCATTAGGGTTTAACGGTCAGCGATGTACCGCTATAAAAATGATATTTGTTCATCAAAGTATTGTAGAAAGATTCAATCAAAAATTTATTAAAGAACTTGAAATTTTGAAATACGGTTTGCCTTGGGAGGAAGGTGTAAAATTAACGCCTTTACCTCAGATTAATAAACCCAAATATTTACAAGATTTAATTGATGATGCAAAAAATAATAATGCCGAAATTATTAATAAAGATGGAGGTAAAAGAATAAAAAGTTTTGTTTATCCGGCAGTTTTATTTCCTGTAAATGATTCTATGAGAATTTTTCATGAAGAACAATTCGGACCACTTGTACCGATAATTCCTTTTAGTGATATTGAAGAACCAATAAAAGCAATAAATAAATCTAATTATGGGCAACAAGTGAGTTTATTTAGTGAAAATCACGAATATTTAAAGCAAATAATTCCAATTATGACTAAATTGGTAAGTCGTGTAAATATTAATAGTAAAGCGCAGCGGGGCCCTGATAATTATCCCTTTACAGGAAGAAAAGATTCAGCAATTAGTACTTTGAGTGTTAAAGATGCTTTAGAAACTTTTTCAATAAATACAGTTATTGCAATAAAAAGCAAAGACAATAATAAAGAAATAATAGATAATATTTTTACTGATGAATAGATTTTACTTATCCATATTTTTGATTTTTTTTATAACAAATATTTTTTCTCAAGATCAAGAATTAGCTTTGATTCCAACAGATAGATTAGATATTGAATGGTGGAAAGATCGTCATGAAAAGAAAATAATTACTAGTGAAACTGATCCACAATTGGTTTTACTTGGTAATTCTATCTTACATACGCTGGATTATGCTGATAGAGGAGAGGTTTGGAGAAAATATTTAAACAATTTTAATACTTTAAACTTAGGTTTTAGCGGTGACCGAACTGAAAATGTAATTTGGCGATTAGAAAATGGAGAAATTGATTCTCTAAATCCAAAAGTTGTATTACTGCTGATTGGAACAAATAATACAGACGGTAATCACTTTTTATCGATAAGCCAGCCAGATGAATTGCAAAAAGCAATATGGAAAATCACAAGGATTTTAAGAAATAAGTTTCCAGAAACTAAAATTTTGTTACTTGGTATTTTCCCTTACGGATATAAAGCAAATTACCGTGATAATCTCAATAAAGAAACCAATAAATTTCTGTCTGAATTTCCCGTAAAGGATAAAAATATTTACTATAGAAATATTGGTAATATATTTTTAGACGATAATGGAAAAATTGATAAAAGCCTAATGCCAGATTACTTGCATCCTAGTGCAAAAGGACATCTATTAATGTTTAAAACTTTAGATCCAGTTATTGAAGAGTTGATGATAGATTAAAGTTGCCCCGTTAAAATTTACTACAGATATTGTAGATTACATAATAATATTTACTAATTTTCTGTATAACTGTTCTAACAATTACATACCTGATTTGTATGTTTTGGGTAGATAACGTCTTCTTTTTAAAGAAGATACTAATCATTTTTTTTGAATAACAATAAATTACATTATATATTTTTGTAACTTAGCTGATAAATTAATTTTAAAATCCCCTTATTATGAAAAAGATTACACTATTACTTAGTGCCGTTTTAATTTTTACACTATCATTTTATTCGTGTGAAGAAAGTCAATTGGATCCTACAGATCCTGAATCTATTGATTTTGTTGAGTTAAAAACTATGAATAAGATAGATACTCCAGAAAAAATCCGTTTTTGTGGAGAAGATGAAGTCTGTTTATGGGCTGGTCAAAATATAGATGCTGGAACAGTTACAGTACGTAACGATGATGAAAATCTTTACATAACTGTTTATTCTAAAGATGGATTTCAGAAAACCGAAGAGTATCTTAAAATTGATGTAGTAACAACGCTCCCTGATAAAAGACCAAACGCTGGACATTTCCCATTTAAAACTACTGAAATTAATAACGGAAATGAAATTACTTATCAGATACCTTATAGTGAATTAACTGACTTGTTTGATTCTAACGGTGAATGTGAACCTCATCAGCTTAATATATTAGTACATGTTGATATTATTGCCAATGGTAAGGCTGAAACTGCTTGGGGAGGATGTGATGAAGGAGCTGGTAATGCTTGGTGGTATAATTTTGAATATTACACTCAATGCTGTGAATGCTGGTGTGGTTTTGGAAATGATTATCAAAATCCAGATGCAGAATCTTGCAAGAAAGGTATGTTTGAAGGTGAAGAATACATTTTCTGGTCAAATAAATTCAATTTTGACGATATGGAAGGAAAAGAATATGCATTATCGCTTTTAGTGAATCCTACGATATGTGAACCTCAAGATAACAAAGGAGAAGTTATAGATAAGTTAGCTTATGAAGTTGGTAAGGTTGTTTTGAAAGCGTATAAAGGTGATAATGGTATGCCATATGTTGATGTGATTTATACTTTAAATGAAAAGTATAAGGGTTATAATATTCAACTGGATCTATATAATGGAGCAGATAGAGTTCCAAAATATGATTTAAAGGAGATGGAGATTATCCAAGATGATTTGCATAGGCTTTATCAAACAAAGTTAACTCCAGGAGAGGTAACACATACGTTTACTATTCCATGGTTAACTAATGGTGATTCAAAAGACACATATATTGCATTGCATTCTGCAATAGGTGATTGCCCTATGCCTTCGTTACAGGAACCTTATAAGCCATAATAATTCAAATTAATATTAAAAGGCTGTCTGAAAAGACAGCTTTTTTTGTTAGTAGTGTTATCGCTTTTAAAAGTATCGTAGAAGTTATTATAGCTGTTAATTTTGTTTGTAAGATAAGCTGCGAATTGAAAACTTTTTATTCTGTTTGACTTTGTAATTTCTTTGTGCAACTCTGCGTAATTAAAATTTTATTGTTTTATAAGAATAAAAAGAATTAGTTAGTCAACGCTTCCCAAACAACATCCTTAGTTATAGGTGCAATAAATGAAATAGTTTCTTTTTTTACCGGGTGTGTAAACTCTATTTTTCTGGCGTGAAGGTGAATTCCCCCATCTTTATTACTTCGGTTAAAACCATATTTTAAGTCTCCCTTTATTGGCGAGCCAATATTTGCCAATTGGCATCTTATTTGATGGTGACGGCCAGTTTCTAGATCAATTTCTAATAAAGTATAAGTATTACTTTTATTTATTGTTTTATAATGTAAAATAGCTCTTTTAGTCTCTTTTGCTTCTTTTGAAAAAGCAGTTGATTTGTTGTTTTTAGGGTTCTTTTTTAAATAATTAATTAATGTATCATTAGGAATTTGAGGAGCATTTTTAACGACTGCCCAATATGTTTTTTTGATTGTTTTTTCACGAAGCATTTTATTTAATCTTTCCAATGCTTTTGAAGTTCTGGCAAAAATAACAATTCCACTTGTAGGCCTGTCTAACCTATGAACAACACCTATAAACACCTTACCAGTTTTATTATATTTTTCTGCAATATATTCTTTAACTACTTCGCTTAGAGGTTTGTCTCCGGTTTTATCACCTTGCACAATATCGCCAACACGTTTATTTATAATGATTATATGGTTGTCTTCATATAAAACTTGTAAATTATTTTTGTTGCTGTGCATATTATTTTTTAAGAGGTTAAAAGTACAAATTATAATTTCTATTTTTATTAAAAAAGATTATTGACTTAATCCTAAAGTAGTCATTGAAATATCATTTAAAAAATTAAGCTGAAAAATAACGAGTGTAACTAAGGTGACGATAATTTTTTAAGAGACGATTAAACTTATAATGATAATTCAAGTCAAAGGATAAAACAATTTTATATGAAAAAAATAATGATATTTTTTATTACAGTTTTATTTTTAGGTTGTAATGATAGTGATGACATAGATTTAATCAGTGAAACTCTTTCAAAACAAGAGATTGAAGATTTACAATTTTTAAAGGAGGAAGAAAAATTAGCGCGTGATGTGTATTTGTTCTCTTATGATCTTTATGGTCAAAAAATATTTAAAAATATTGCGAATAGTGAACAATCACATATGAATAGTGTGTCGGTATTAATAGCAAAATATAATATTCCAGACTTTTCTTTAGAGGAAAGAGGGGAGTTTTCTAATGAAATTTTACAGCAACTTTATGATGATTTGGTAGCTTTATCCAGCAAATCAATAGAAGATGCACTAAGTGTTGGTGCAACTGTTGAAGATTTAGATATAAATGATTTGAATCATTTTATCATAAATACAACTCATGCAGATGTTGAAGATATGTATCAAAAATTAAATTGTGGTTCTAGGAATCATATGAGATCATATTCAACTAATTTGAATACTCTTGGAGTAGTTTATGATCCGCAGTTTATTTCTTTAGAAGAGTATAATACTATTATCAGTGGTTCAAAAGAACAATGTAATTAATCCAAAAAAAATAATAAAAATGAATAAATATTTAGTTTTTCTGTTTTCGATAACAATACTGTTTACTTCATGTAAACAAAATAAAAAAGAATTATCTCAAGTTGAAGAGTTGGTTTCAAATATTGATTATAACCAAGATTCTGAAGCTTATATTTTATTAAAAACCAAATGTTATATTTGTCATAGTGTCGATTCAAAATCTCATGATAATATTATTGCACCACCAATGGTAGCGGTTAAAAAAAGATATTTGAGGATATATGATGATAAGCAAAGTTTTGTTAATGCATTTTCAGAATGGTCTGTAGATCCGAAAAAGGAAAATGCAATAATGAGAGGTGCTGTTGCTCAGTTTAATGTAATGCCAAATCAAAATTTCACCGATGAAGAAATACGTAAAATAGCTACTTACATTTTTGATAATGAATTAGAATACCCTGAGTGGTTTGAATCTCATGAAGAATCGATGCATGGTAAAGGAATGGGAAGAGGAAATGGTAGAGGAATGCGTAGAGGGCAGTTATAAAAAATCTTTATTAACATTATCAATAAAATCTAAAACTTCTTTTTGTCCTTTTTTATCAATTGCTGAAGTAATAAAAGAAGTTGGCATTTCTTCCCAGGTTTTTAACATGATTTTACTGTAGTTATTAATGTTTTTTTGAATAACATTTTTCCCTAATTTATCTGTTTTTGTAAAAACTATACAAAACGGAATGCCATTTTTACCTAAAAATTCCATAAATTCTAAATCAATTTTTTGCGGTTCATGGCGAGAATCTACCAATACAAATGTACAAACTAACTGCTGTCTTTGTAAAAAGTAATCTTGGATAAAACTTTGAAACGTTTTTCTTAAATTTTTTGAAACTTTGGCATAACCATATCCCGGGAGGTCAACTAAAAACCAATTATCATTTATTACAAAATGATTTATTAATTGTGTTTTTCCTGGCCTTCCTGAGGTTTTTGCCAAGCTTTTATTACCAGTAAGCATATTGATTAACGAGGATTTCCCAACGTTTGATCGCCCAATAAATGCATATTCAGGTAAATTGTCAGCAGGGCATTTGCTTAAATCAGTGTTACTAATAACAAATTTGGCAGTGTGGATTTTCATAAAAAGTATAGCTAATAATTATTCTTAAGCCATTGTTCCAAATGTTTGTTGAATTCTTTTGGGTGTTCCATCATAGGAGCATGACCACATTTATCAATCCAATGTAGTTCAGAATTCGGTAATAATTTATGAAATTCTTCAGCTACATCGGGTGGTGTTACAGAGTCATTTTTACCCCAAATTAAACAGGTGGGTATTGTCATGTTTGGCAAATCTTTAGCCATATTATGCCTAATGGCACTTTTGGCAAGTGATAGGGTTCTAATTATTTTGTTTCGATTGTTAACACTTTCATAAATATCATCAACAATTTTTTTTGTAGCAATTTTTGGATCGTAAAAAACTTCTTCGGTTTTTTTCTTGATATAGTCATAGTCACCACGTTTTGGATAACTTTCACCCATAGAACTCTCATATAAACCCGAACTGCCTGTCAAAGCAAATCCTTTTACACTTTTCGGATTTAGTTTAGTGTGATATAATGCAACATGACCTCCTAAAGAATTACCTATCAAGATGTATTCTTTAAGATTTTTATGTTTGGCAAATTGTTTTACATATAACGACAAATTTTTGACGTTAGTTTTTAATAATGGTAAGGTGTAAATTGGTAATTCAGGCATTAAAACCCTATATCCTAGAGTTGAAAAATGATCCAGAACACCGTCAAAATTACTTAGATCACCCATCAATCCATGTAAAATGATTAACGGAGTGCCTTCTCCAGATTCTAAGTAAGAAAATTTGCCTTCCTTTTTTAGAGTATATTTCATTAAATAAAGTTTCTCTTAAACGATTTACAAAGATAAATAATTTGGTTCAAAGTACTAATTTTCTACCTATTTCTAATAATAAAAATCAATTAAAAACACTAAAACACTTAATTGTTTAATAATCAATAGTGTAGATTGAAAGTTAAAAGTTATCAACAAAGTGGTAAAAAATGGTAGAAAGTGGTAATTTTCCTTATATTTGTCCTAGTAATTATATTTAAGTGGTAAATCTAATAGGAACATACGAGTGTAAAGCGGACGCTAAAGGCAGGTTAATGATGCCATCTATGCTTAAAAAACAGTTGATGAGTGTTTTGCAGGAGGGTTTTGTAATGAAGCGTTCTGTGTTTCAGCCATGTTTAGAATTATATCCTATGAGCGAATGGAATATAATGATGGCAAAAGTCAATAAATTAAATCGTTTCGTCAAGAAAAATAATGATTTTATTAGAAGATTTACAGCAGGAGTTAAAGTTGTTGAGTTAGATAGTTCAGGAAGATTATTGGTTCCAAAAGATCTCTATTCATTTGCTGGAATTCAAAAGGAAGTAGTTTTATCTTCTTCGGTAAATATTATTGAGATTTGGGATAAAGATGAGTATGAGCAGGCGATTGGTGATGCTACTGTTGATTTTGCCGATCTGGCTGAGGAGGTTATGGGAGGTGTAAATGATGAGGAAGATGGAATATCATAATCCGGTATTGCTCTTTGAAAGTGTTGGTGCGTTGGCTATAAAGCCTAATGGAATTTATGTTGATGTAACTTTTGGTGGAGGTGGCCATTCAAAAGAGATTTTAAAAAGCTTGGGAGATGAAGGAAAACTTTTTGCCTTTGATCAAGATGAGGATGCTTTACAGAATATAATTGATGATGATAGGTTTGAGTTGATTCCGCAAAATTTTAGATATATCAAACGATTTTTAAGATTACACGGGATAAAGGAAGTAGATGGAATTTTAGCAGATTTAGGAGTTTCATCCCATCAGTTTGATGAAGAGAGTAGAGGTTTTTCTACACGATTTGATGCAGACCTTGACATGCGAATGAATGCTGAAAATGCTTTAAGTGCTTATGATGTTGTAAATAATTATTCGGAAGAGGATTTGGCAAATGTATTATTCCAGTACGGAGAGTTAAGAAACTCAAGAAGTTTGGCAAGAGAAATTGTTTCTGCTAGAGCTGAAAAAGAGATTAAAACAAGTTTCGAATTAAAAGAAGTTCTTAAAAAATATTTACCAAAAAGCAAAGAGCATAAAATTTTAGCTCAGATTTTTCAAGCAATTAGAATAGAGGTAAATCAGGAAATAGAGGTATTAAAAGAATTTTTATTACAAACGCCAGGCTTGTTAAAAGAGAAAGGAAGATTGAGTGTAATATCATATCACTCATTAGAAGATAGATTGGTAAAAAGGTTTATAAAAAATGGAATGTTTGAAGGTGAGCCCGAAAAAGATTTTTATGGAAATTTTTCGGTACCACTAAAAAATATAGGAAAATTAATCATTCCGTCTAAAGAGGAAATTAAAGAAAATAATCGTGCACGTAGTGCAAAACTTAGAGTGGCAGAGAAACTCTAATAAGGGCAGCTCAAAAATAAAGGGAAAACAAAAAAATGTCAAAAACAAAAGATGCACTTTACAATATTTTAAAAGGTGGATTTCTTGTAGAAAAAGATGCTCAAAAAAATTGGGGCTTTATTATTTTTCTTACAGGATTGGCTTTGTTGATGATAGCGAGTTCGCATGAGATAGATCAAAAAGTACAAAAAATTGCTACACTCAATAAACAAAAAAGAGAATTGCGATCGAAGTTTGTAGCAACTAGATCAGATTTAATGAAGTTGAAAATGGAATCAACCATCAAGAAAGAGTTAGAGAAAAATGGTTTCTATTCGTATTCAACTCCTCCAAAAAAAATAAAAGTAAAGATTAGAAATTAAAATGGCTATAGAAAAAAAACAAATACTAAATAGAGCGTACCTTCTTTCAGGTCTTCTTTTTTTGTTTGCTGTGGCTATCGTTTATAAGCTAGTCGAAATCCAGTTTGTTAATGGTGATACTCTAAGAGGTCTAGCAGAGCAGCATACCGTTAAGAAGTTTGAAATCAAAGCAAATAGGGGTAGTGTTTATTCTGCAGATGGTAGTTTATTGGCAACTTCGGTTTCAAAATTTGATGTAAGAATGGATGCAGTTACAGTTTCAGATGAAAATTTTGAATCAGGTATTAAGGATTTGAGTAAGTCGCTTTCAAAAATGCTGGGCAAAAGTGCTAGTTTCTATGAAAAAAGTATCCGTAAAGCAAGAGCAAATAAAAATAGATATTTATTTATTACTCGTAATCTAAGCTATAACGAATATCAAGAGCTTAAAAAATTTCCAATTTTTAAATTAGGTACTTATCGTGGAGGTTTAATTATTGAACAACGAACCGTAAGAGAGCATCCAATTGGTAAAATGGCAGAAAGAGCTGTTGGTTATGATGATTATCGTGGTAGAGTTGGAATTGAAGGAAGTTTTTATGAGTTTTTAAGAGGTAAAAACGGACAAAGATTAAAGCAAAAAATTGCAAAAGGACAATGGAAACCACTTAGTGATAATAATGAAAAAGAGCCAATTGATGGTAGGGATATTATTACAACCATAGATTTGAATATTCAAGATATTGCACATCATGCTTTATTAGGACAGTTAGAAAAATACGATGCTGAACATGGAACGGTTGTCGTTATGGAGACTAAAACAGGTGAGATAAAAGCAGTTTCTAATTTAGGTAAAACAGATAAAGGTACTTACTACGAAAAAAGAAATTATGCAGTTTATGAATCGCATGAGCCTGGATCTACTTTTAAATTAATGGGAATGGTAGTTGCTTTAGAAGATAAAGTAATCGATTCATCTGAGGTTATCGATACTGAAAATGGGGTAATTAAATTTTATGGAAGAAGTGTAAGAGATTCCCATCGTGGTGGTTATGGCAAAATATCAGCAGCAAAAGTTTTTGAAGTTTCTTCAAATGTTGGTATGGTAAAGATCATTGATAAGTACTATAAAGATAATCCAGAAAAGTTTGTTCAAGGTTTAAAGAGAATGAATATTGGCGAAAAATTAGGATTGCCAATCAAAGGAGAAGGTGCACCAATAATTCCTAATCCAAATGATAAAAAAACATGGAACGGTTTATCACTACCATGGATGGCTTATGGTTATGGGGTTTCATTAACACCTTTACAAACATTAACTTTTTACAATGCTATTGCAAATAACGGTGAGATGGTAAAACCAATTTTTGTTAAAGAAATTAGAACACAAAGTAATGTGATTACCACTTTTGAAAAAGAAGTTATTAATCCGAAAATATGCTCACAAGAAACGATTGATAAAGTAAAAGAGATGATGTTAAATGTGGTTAAGCGTGGAACAGCAACAAATATTTATGATGAGAACTTCTCAATGGCAGGAAAAACAGGTACTTGTCAAACAGATTATTGGAAATCAACCGGAACAAAATATATTTCATCTTTTGCAGGATATTTCCCTGCTGATAATCCAAAATATTCTTGCATTGTAGTAATTCATAAACCAGATAAAAAACTTGGTTATTATGGTAATATTGTTGCTGCACCAGTATTTAAACAAATTGCTCAAAAAATATATTCCGAAACACCTATTCAAGATGAAATTGATCTAAAAAACAGATTGAATCCATTGGATGATAATTATGAAAAATATTATCCAAAAGTGAATAAAGATTTTAAATCTATGCCAAATGTGACAAATATGGCAGGGATGGATGCAATACCATTATTAGAAAATTTAGGTTTTAAAGTTCGAGTTTATGGAAGTGGAAAAGTAAAATCACAATCTGTAAAACCAGGAAATAAAGTAGTAAAAGGAACAAACATAACATTAAATCTGTCGTAAAATTAGCTTTGAGAATATTAAAAGACATATTATATAAAGTTGCTGTAAAAGCGGTAAAAGGCTCAACAGATATCAAGATCAAACAAGTTGAATTTGATTCTAGAAAAGTTGAAAGTAATACTTTGTTTGTTGCACAAAAAGGACTTTCATTTGATGGTCATTCTTTTATATCAAAGGCTATTGCTGATGGAGCTGTTGCTGTGATTTGTGAAGAATTACCAAAAGACATACAAGATAATATAACCTATATTAAGGTAAAAGATAGCAATGAGGCTTTGGCAATAATTGCTTCCAATTTTTACGAAAATCCTTCCGAAAAATTAAAATTGGTTGGAGTTACGGGTACCAATGGCAAAACAACTATTGCAACTTTACTGTACACTTTATTTAAAAATGCTGGACACAGAGCAGGATTGTTATCAACGATTAAAGTAATGGTTGATAATCTTGAATTTCCGGCTACACATACAACACCTGATTCACTTTCAATCAATAAGTATTTACATGAAATGGTAATGCAAAAAGTGGAATATTGTTTTATGGAAGTGAGTTCTCACGGAATTCATCAGAAACGTACTTCAGGTTTGGATTTTGATGGTGGAATTTTCACCAACTTAACACAGGATCATTTGGATTATCATAAAAGCTTTGCTGAATATCGCGACGTTAAAAAGCTCTTTTTTGATAATTTACCAAAAACAGCCTTTGCTTTGGTTAATGCAGATGATAAAAATGGCTTGGTAATGTTACAAAATACCAAAGCGAGTAAAAACACTTATGCATTAAAAACTATTGCTGATTATAAAGCTAAAGTTGTTGAAAATCAGTTTGATGGTTTGCATTTAGATATTAATGGCCAGGAAGTTTACACGAAATTGATAGGAGATTTTAATGCTTATAATTTATTGGCAATTTATGGTGTTGCAAATCTTTTGGGTATGGATAAGTTAGAAAATTTACGATTGATAAGTTCACTCGAAAATGTTTCTGGAAGATTCCAGTCAATTAGATCAGAAGGTGAAATTACTGCAATTGTCGATTATGCCCATACGCCTGATGCTTTAAAAAATGTTTTAGAAACGATTAATACAATTAGAACTCATAATGAGCAAGTAATTACAGTTGTTGGTTGCGGTGGAGATAGAGATAAAGGTAAGCGACCTAAGATGGGAAATATTGCTTCGGTGTTAAGCAATCAAGTTATTTTCACTTCTGATAATCCAAGAACTGAAGACCCAGAAGAGATAATAAAAGATATTGAAGCAGGTGTTAGTCCTGAAAATTATAAAAAAACAATTTCAATTACAGATAGAAAACAAGCTATTAAAACTGCTTGTAAAATGGCAAATAAAAAGGATATAATTCTTATTGCCGGAAAAGGTCATGAAACCTATCAAATTATTGGAACAAAGAAAACAGATTTTGATGACCTTAAAACTATTAACAATTTTTTTAAACAACTAGATAAATAAAAAGCATGTTGTATTATTTGTTTGAATACTTAGAAAAACATTACCATCTCAGCGGAGCAGGATTATTTCAATATATCTCATTCCGTTCAGCAATGGCTTTTGCTTTCTCTTTATTAATTTCAACAATATATGGTAGAAGAGTTATTGATAAATTAAGACGATTACAAATTGGAGAAACGGTAAGAGAATTAGGTTTAGAAGGTCAGAAAGAAAAAGCAGGAACTCCAACAATGGGAGGAATTATAATAATTTTAGCCACTTTGATTCCGGTATTTCTCTTCGCAAAACTGGGTAATGTTTATATTATTTTACTGATAGTTACTATGATATGGATGGGTGCTATAGGATTTGTAGATGATTATATAAAAGTGTTTAAAAAAAATAAAGAAGGTTTAAAAGGAAGGTTTAAAATAGTTGGTCAGGTTGTACTTGGGTCTTTTGTTGGTTTAGTGCTTTTTTTTAATCCTGATGTTACTGTAAAAGAAAAACTTCCTGCAAATGAGGTTGTAAAAGTTGAAAATTTAATTGTTCCTTCTAATCATTTTAGCGAGGAAATGAAATCTACAATCACTACAATTCCTTTTGTAAAAAATAACGAATTTGATTATGCAAACTTGATAAGCTGGATGGGTGAAGGTGCAGAAAAATATGTTTGGGTATTATTTGTTTTTATTGTCATTTTTATTATTACAGCAGTTTCTAATGGTGCAAACTTAACAGATGGAATTGATGGTTTAGCAGCAGGATCTTCGGCGATAATTGTATTGGCTTTGGCTGTATTTACATGGACTTCAGGTAATATCATTTTTGCTGATTATTTGAATGTAATGTACATACCTAATTCGGGTGAAATGACCATTTTCATCAGTGCATTTGTTGGTGGTTTGGTTGGGTTTTTATGGTATAATGCTTTTCCGGCACAGGTGTTTATGGGAGATACAGGGAGCTTAACCATAGGAGGTGTAATTGCGGTAATCGCTATTGCAACCAGAAAAGAATTATTGATTCCAATTTTAGCAGGAATCTTTTTAATTGAAAATTTATCTGTGGTAATGCAGGTGGGTTATTTTAAGTTCTCAAGAAAGAGAACAGGAAAAGGTAAGCGCATATTTTTAATGGCACCTCTCCATCATCATTATCAGAAAAAAGGATATCACGAAAGTAAAATAGTTACCCGTTTTTGGATTGTAGGAATTTTATTGGCAGTATTATCCATTTTAACATTAAAAGTAAGATAACAATAACAAGATTAAATTATAATAAATGAGCTTAACAGCATTTGTTTCAAAACAAAATTTCACTACAAAAAATGCAATGGCTTCAAGAACAATGCAAGAGTTATTGAAAGTAAGAAAACAAACTATAAGAGATAGTTTTTCACTTAGTGAAAATGACGAACATAGATTGGAAAATGTTCTTAAAATTAATGGAGTGCAATATATAAATGATTCTAAAGCAGTAAATGTAAATGCAACATATTATGCCTTAGAAAGTATGGAGCATCAAACAGTTTGGATTGTTGGAGGTTTAGATAAAGGGAATGATTACCATTCTTTATTACCATTAGTTCGTGAAAAAGTAAAAGCAATTATTTGCTTAGGAGAGCATAATTTTAAATTATTAGAAACATTTGAGAATGTTGTAGAATATATAATTGAAACTACCGATTTAGACGAAGCTGTTCAATTTGCATATAGATTATCAGAAAAAGGTGATTCAGTATTGTTATCACCTGCATGTGCAAGCCACGATCAATTTGAAGATTACCAAGAAAGAGGTTGGTTATTTAAAAGGGCTGTAAGAAACTTATAAAGCAAAAATATATTTGACAAAGTATATATGACTCAGGTATTTAAAAATATAAAAGGTGACAAAACCAGTTGGGCAATTATTGCAGTTTTAGCAATTTTTTCCTTTTTGCCAGTTTATAGTGCTAGTACCAATTTGGTATATGTTGCAGGTAATGGTACCACTTTGGGTCATTTAGTGAAGCACGCTGTTTTGTTGTTTTTTGGATTTGCAATAATTTATGGTACACACAAAATACCGTATAGATATTTTAGTGGATTTTCGGTTTTGTTGTTGCCCGTTGTTATTGCACTTTTGGTTTTTACACTTGCAAAAGGAACCCTTATAGGAGGTGCAAATGCAAGTAGGTGGATTCAAATTCCTATTGTTGGAGTTGGGTTTCAAACTTCTACTTTTGCAGTAGTTGTTTTAATGATGTATGTTGCTAGATATTTATCAAAAAATAAGGATAAACATATTAATTTTAAAGAAAGCATTATATACTTATGGATACCTGTTAGTGTTGTTTTAATGCTTATTCTACCAGCTAACTTTTCAACAACTGCAATAGCTTTTTTCTTGGTGCTGGTGCTGGCTTTTCTTGGAGGATATCCTTTTAAATATTTAATATCCATCATAGGAGCAGCAGTTTTGGTATTGGCAATTTTTGTTATTTCAGCTAAAGCATTTCCTGATACGATTAAGAATACAAGAATTGAAACCTGGAATAATAGGATTGAGAATTATATTTCCGGAGGAAGTGAAGAGAATTATCAAGCTGAAAAGGCAAAAATAGCAATTGCCTCTGGTGAAATTAGAGGAAAAGGGCCAGGGAAAAGTGTACAAAAGAATTTCTTACCACAATCTTCTTCCGATTTTATTTATGCCATTATTGTAGAAGAATTTGGTTTAGCAGGAGCAATCATAATCCTATTTTTATACTTATTTCTACTTTTCCGAATTATAATAATTGCAACAAAAACTGAAACAACTTTTGGCGTGTTATTAGTACTAGGTGTAGGTATTCCAATCATTTTCCAAGCAATGGTTAATATGGCGGTTGCAGTAGGTTTATTTCCGGTAACGGGACAACCCTTACCATTAATTAGTACCGGTGGAACTTCTATTTGGATGACTTGTTTCGCCATTGGAATAGTGTTGAGTGTGAGTGTTTTTAATGTACAAAATGAAAAAGAAACAGATATAAAAACAGAATTTGAAAACCCTTTAGATATTTTGCATGAAGCAGTTGGTTAACATATTGTTGAGTGGTGGTGGCACAGGAGGGCATATATATCCTGCAATCGCTATTGCAAATGAATTAAAAAGTAGGTATCCAAAAGCAAATTTTTTATTTGTAGGAGCAAAAGATAGAATGGAAATGGAAAAAGTTCCACAGTTAGGGTATAAAATAAAGGGTTTAAATATTACAGGAATTCAAAGGAATTTGAGTACTAAAAATTTATCATTTCCATTTAAGCTGTTGAGTAGTTTATATAATGCAAATAAAATAATAAAGGTTTTTAAGCCAGATGTGGTTATCGGAACCGGTGGATTTGCATCAGGGCCAACTTTATTTATGGCTAGTAAAAAAAATATTCCTTGTTTGATACAAGAACAGAATTCGTATCCGGGGATTACAAATAAATTATTAGCAAGTAAAGTGCAAAAAATTTGTACCGCTTATGATGGTTTAGATAAGTTTTTTCCTGAAGAGAAGATTATTAAAACAGGTAATCCTGTACGCCAAGATATATTGGATGTTTCCGGAAAAAGAGAAGAAGCATTAGAGCATTTTAAATTACAAAAAAATAAAAAGATTTTAGTTGTTTTAGGAGGTAGTTTGGGTGCAAGAAAAATAAATCAAATTATTGAAAAAAATCTTGAAGAAATTCTTGATCTAGATGTTCAAATTATCTGGCAAACAGGTAAACTTTATATTGATGATTATAAAGAATATAATAGAAAAGAGTTTGTACAAACACATGCTTTTATTCAAAATATGGATTTATTATATGCTGTTTCCGATATAATAATTAGTAGGGCTGGAGCTGGAACAATTTCGGAGTTGTGTTTGGTAGGAAAACCTGTAATTTTTATACCATCACCAAATGTAGCTGAAGATCATCAAACTAAAAATGCCATGGCAGTAGTAAATAAAAATGCTGCAGAGATGATTAAAGAATCAGAATCGGATAAGAATTTTATATATCGATTCAAAAGCCTTATTCAAGATGAAAAAAGACAAAATATATTGAGTAGAAATATTAAAGAAATGGCTTTACCAAAAGCAACAAAGGAAATAGCAGATGCTGTGGAAAGTTTAGTAGAGATAACCAATTAATGAAATAAATAATAAAAAATTATGTGCTAAATACTGTGGTAACTATGGCAATTGAGGTAATAATGGGGGTTTTGACCAATAAATTGCCATAGTTCTAAAAATTTAGTATTCAGTAAATTAGATGCTTAAAAAATATAACTCACATATCAAATTTATTTTACTTTTCTTGCTTGTAGCATTCTTATACGGATTTGCTAATATTAGAAATACAGATAAAAAAATAAAGGAGATTGACCTTATTTTTAAAAATGGAGGAAACCTTTTTATTACCTATGATTCGGTTAATAAATTGTTAATACAAAAAATGAAACCACTTAAAAAGCAAGCGATAGATAGTTTACATTTGAAAAGTATAGAAAAAGCAATACAGTCAAATCAGATGATTCAAAATGCTGAAATATTCTATACAAGTGATGGAAAGTTGGGGGCTGAAATTACACAAAGAACTCCGATTTTAAGAGTAGTTGATAGGTATAATTCTTACTATATTGATAAGTTTGGATTAAAAATGCCTTTATCAGATAATTTTTCGGCAAGAGTTCCGATAATTTCAGGTAAAGTTGATATTAATAAGGATATTGATATAACAAATTTAGCAAGTAAGATATTAGAAGATGATTTTTTGAGAAAGCAAATAATTGGAATCGAACAAGAAGAAAATAACGGAGTTTGTCAATTTAGATTAAAAACTAGAATAGGAGATCAAATAGTTGTTTTTGGAACTTTGCAAAATTTTGAAAACAAAAAAAATAAGTTAAAA
Organism: Flavobacteriia bacterium; assembly: GCA_030625645.1. Taxonomy (GTDB): domain Bacteria; phylum Bacteroidota; class Bacteroidia; order Flavobacteriales; family Flavobacteriaceae; genus Namhaeicola. The sequence continues at coordinate 19,435 of DAOUQH010000006.1, forward strand.
GTATTTTATCAAAAAGCATTAAAAGACAGTATTTTACAAAGATATGATACGATTAACTTGAAATTTAAAAATCAGGTTGTTTGTACTAAAAAATAGAATATGGAAAACAACAATATAGCAGTAGGATTAGATATTGGAACAACAAAAATTGTTGCAATGGTAGGTAAAAAAGATGCCTACAATAAAATTGAAGTTCTTGGAACAGGAAGAGCTAAAAGTTTGGGTGTACATAGGGGTGTTGTTAATAATATCACACAAACAATACATTCTATCCAAGAAGCGGTATCTGAAGCAGAAAGTATTTCAGGTGAAAAGATCCAAAAAGTAATTGTAGGTATTGCAGGGCAACATATTAGAAGCTTGCATCACAGTGATTATATTACTCGTTCAAATCCAGATAAGGTAATTGATGAAAATGATATTGAACATTTGATAAATCAGGTTTATAAACTGGTAATGTTACCGGGTGAAGAAATTATTCATGTTCTACCACAAGATTATAAAGTAGATGGTCAAGCCGAAATAAAAACACCTATAGGAATGTATGGGGGTAGATTAGAAGCTAATTTCCATGTTGTTGTTGGTCAGGTTTCTTCAATTAGAAACATTGGTAGGTGTATTAAAAGTGCAGGTTTAGAACTTGGAAGTATCACACTTGAGCCACTAGCATCAGCAAATGCAGTTTTGAGTCAGGAAGAGAAAGAAGCCGGCGTTGCTTTGATTGATATAGGAGGAGGTACTACAGACCTAGCAATTTTTAAAGATGGAATTATCAGGCATACAGCAGTGATTCCATTTGGCGGAAATGTGATTACCGAAGATATTAAAGAAGGTTGCTCGATTATCGAAAAACAAGCAGAATTATTAAAAATAAAATTTGGTTCTGCATGGCCTGGTGAAAATAAAGAAAATGAAATTGTTTCTATTCCTGGTTTAAGAGGTAGAGATCCAAAAGAGATTACACTAAAGAACCTATCTAAAATAATACATGCAAGAATAATTGAAATTGTCGAACAGGTTTTTCTTGAGATAAAAAATTATGGACATGAAGAAAGTAAGAAAAAACTAATTGCCGGAATAGTTTTAACAGGAGGAGGGGCTCAGCTTAAACACATTAAACAGTTGGTAGAATATACAACTGGAATGGATACTAGGATAGGATATCCAAATGAGCATTTATCTAGTAATAGTGATACCGATTTATCTAGTCCTGCATTTGCAACTGCTGTAGGATTATTGATGAAAGGATTAAGCGAATTTGAGAAAGAAGCTAGAGAAGAAGAAAAAGAGGAACAAATCATTAATAGTGAAGAAAAGTCTGTACCACCAGAACAACCAAAAAGGACAGTTTTTGATAAATGGATAGATAAGTTTAGAGATTTTCTAGAAAATGCAGAATAATAAATAATTACGATTAATAAGAGAGAAATAGTAAACCCCTAGAATAAAAAAGATATGAGTATAGATTTTAACAACATTTCATTTGATTTACCCAAAAATCAATCCAATGTAATTAAGGTGATTGGAGTTGGTGGAGGTGGAAGTAACGCCGTTAACCACATGTTTTCAAAAGGAATACAAGGTGTAGATTTTGCAGTTTGTAATACTGATGCGCAAGCCTTACAAAATAGCCCGGTTCCAACAAAAATTCAATTAGGAGTTTCTTTAACCGAAGGTTTAGGTGCTGGGGCTAATCCTGTAATTGGAGAAGAAGCGGCTAGAGAAAGTGTAGAGGATATTAAAAATATGCTTGATAAACGCTCAAAAATGTTATTTATTACTGTTGGAATGGGAGGTGGTACCGGAACAGGAGCTGCACCTGTAATTGCCAAAATTGCAAAAGAATTAGATATTCTTACTGTAGGGATTGTTACTACACCATTTTCATTTGAGGGGAAAATGAGAAATGAACAGGCGCAAGAGGGGATAGATAAATTACGTGAACAAGTTGATTCTTTAGTAGTTATTAATAATAATAAACTACGAGAGGTTTACGGTAATTTAGGGTTTAAAGCAGGATTTTCAAAAGCTGATGAGGTTTTGTCAACTGCAGCTATCGGAATAGCACAGGTAATTACACATCACTATACACAAAATATTGATTTAAGAGATGCTAAAACTGTACTAGCAAATAGTGGTACTGCTATCATGGGTTCTGCAAAAGCATCAGGTTCAAATCGAGCACAAAATGCAATAACAAAAGCATTGGATTCTCCACTTTTAAACGACAATAAAATTGCTGGTGCACAGCGTGTATTATTGTTGATTGTTTCTGGAACTTCAGAGGTTACTATTGATGAAATAGGAGAAATTAATGATTATATTCAGTCTGAAGCAAAAACAAATGTAGATATAATCATGGGTGTTGGTGAAGAAGATGATTTAGGAGAATCTATTGAGGTAACAGTGATTGCTACAGGATTTAATCCCGAATTTCAACAAGAAATTGAAAGTAGAGAAACCAAAAAAATAGTTCACACTTTAGTGGAGGATAAAAAAGCAATTATTAAAGAAATTTCAAAGCCAGTTGAGTCTGAAAAAAGATATATTTTAGAAGAAGAAACTCCTGTTGCAGAGAAAGAGATTGATGTAAGAGATATTGAGGTGAATTATGAAGAAGTAACACCTCAAGTTGAAGATTTTCAAGAAGATTTTATCATTAAAAGCATTAGCACAAAGGAGGAAATAAGCGAGGAAAAAGTAGAAGATATCGAACAATTATCTGAAAATCAATTTTCATTTACCTTTGATTTACCGATTGAAGAAAAATCTTCAGAAAAGCAAAAATTTACAACAGAAGCTTCTGCAAAGAATATAAATATTTATGATCTTGAAGAAGTAAATCCAGAGGAAAAGGTTGAAACTAAAATAAAGCATACTTTAGATATTGAAGATGAATTTGCTCCAGAATTAAAGGTGTTGAAAAATATGAAAGGAGATGATGATAGTAGTGAAGATTTTGATATTAAATTAAAGGTTACTAATGAAACTATTGTAAATGAAATTAAACCTAGTATTAGTATTGAAGAAAAAGATGTATCACCATTAAATCTTACAATTGAAGAATTGCGTAAAAAGGCTGATGATCGTAGAGAAAAAATGAAAGATTTTAATTATAAATTCACCAATAGATTTAGTAGTAATATTGATGAAATAGAAAGTAAACCAGCTTATAAACGAATGGGTGTTGATTTAGATGAAGTGTCTCATTCTTCAGATAATCATCAAAAAAAGTCTAGAATGACATTAGATATTGATGAGAATGACGAAATACAATTCCGTTCAAACAACTCGTTTTTACACGATAATGTAGATTAAAAAATAAATTATTTATTTAGTTAGTGGGGGAAATCCGGAAGACTTTTTATGTTTTCCGGATTTTTAATGGTATAAAACTAGTGAAAGTTTTTAAATTGTAAATAGAATAATTATTTACCAATAATTATTTTTTTAGAAACTTGGTTGTTTCCTTCGTTTATTTTTAAAAAATATAAACCTGTTTCTAAGTTGGTTAAATTTAAGTAAAAGTTATTATCTGTGATATTTCTTTTTTTGTAAACCAATTTTCCTGTAATATCATAAACAGTTACTTGCATTTCTTGAGTACTTTGTCTATTTATAAAAATATTACCATTTGATGGGTTTGGATAAACCTTTAAAGAATTTTTCTCATATTCATTAACGGCTAAGATAGCTGTAGCATCGATAGTAAAATTATCAATTAAGACACCTTCTTCATTGCTAGCTTGATCTGATGCAAAAACAAAACGGAAAACAATATTACTTTCATTATTTAGTGCAGCTAAATTATAACTATACTCTTTTAAAGATAAATCTGTACCTGTCCATTGTTTACCTACAGTAATAGGTCTTTCTATGCTATGATAACTACTGTTATACCAATTTGGATCACTTGCTGATCCAAGAATACTCCAGCTTATTCCTTTATCTACTGTGTACTCTATATAAAGCACATCCCAATCTAATTCGATATTAAATGCCATATCAAATCTTAAAACAGGATTTTCTAAAGAGGCAAGATTATAACATGGTGAAATTAAATAACTAAAAGAATTATCGAAATAATTACCTGCCAAATTGGTAATATACGCGCTTTCAGAAAGATCTTTAAATACTGGTGTTGTTGCTTTTCCTTTTTGCCAAAGATCATCGCTGCCCCCAATTGTTTTAACCTGCCATCTATCTGGATTTACATCACCAAATGTGTTGACATATTGTCCTTGTCCAGAGTTGTTTATAGTGAATTTAGCCTTTAATTCATTATTCTCAATAAAGGCATCATTTGTAATGGTAGTTTCAACAACCATTTCATGCTCCCCGGGGGATAATGAATTATTTGCTGGTAAAGTAATTTCTTTATTATTATCTGAACTGATATTGCCTGTATATTGATGGGTAAAATTTTCACCATCAATACTGTAATTAATATCGATAACAGAAATAGTATTCAAACCATTATTCTTTACTAAAATCACTGGTTTAAAATCTCCACATTGAATACTGTTATTACTTAAAATGGATAAGAGACTTACATCATCTCCAGCTTTTTTCACTTCAATAGGTGATTGCCAAACTCCTCTACCATACGTTCCAGCTGTTATAATTTTTTCATTCACGTTTATTTCAATATCCTTAACAGGAACATTGGGTAAACCTTTTGAAAATACTTCCCATTCTGTCATTTCATCATTAATATGATATACACCTAAAGATGTTCCAACATATAAATCATTATCGGGACTTTGATTTTGATGTCTAATAATAAATTTTGGCTCATTTGGTAAGTTCAAATCTATACTAGTCCAATTTGCCCCTCCATTAATTGATTTATAAACATTATTGTTGTAAAATCCGCCAAGCGTTAAATAAACTATATTATTATCACTATTATTTATTTCTATGGAAGTAATCTTTCCAATAAAGCTAGTGGTAAGTGTAGTAAAATTAAGCCCTCCATCTTCACTTTTGAAAATTCTATCTGATTTTGAAACATATACAAGATCATTATTTGTAGTTGATATTTCAATATTATCTAGATCTCCACCAAAAACATCATCCGAAACAGCTTCCCAATTTCCACTTTTAAGTTTGTATAATTTTTTATAACCTGCAAAAAGTTCACCATCTTTATTTGCTAAAAGTGGAGTAACCCAATTACCACCACTGTCAGTATCACTCACTTCATCAGCAGGAGCTGAAGTAACTCTTGATCCATTTCCTCCGCCATTATAAGTTACATTTAAGCTGCCGCCATATTGTGTAAAACCGTAGTAAGTATTTTCATTGTTTGGATCTATCGCACAATCCATTCCATCTCCTCCATGATATTTATGCCATATATCATTACTGTATCCAAAACCACCATTATCCTGTAATCCTCCAGCTATATTTTTTGCTGAATTTTTTGCTGTAGCAATTTTATAATATTGACTAATATTAAGTGTTTCAGTTAAATCTTTAAAACTTGCTCCCTCATTAGCAGATTGGTATATTCCACCATCAGTACCAGCATATAGTTTATTATTAAAATATCGCATAAAATGAATATCTGCATGCGTATAAGAAGGGTCTTCAGAGTTCCACCAACGATTAATCTGTGAAAAATTATTACCACCATCTGTAGATTTCCAAATATCAAGAACACCTACATAAATAATTTTCTCATTTGTAGGAGAAACTGTTAAAGCCAAATCATACCAAGCTTGTTTGCTTACAAAAATATCATCTGTTTCAGCTGTTTTAATAAATGTATCTCCACTATCAGTCGATTTATATAATCCTTCAAAAGAATAATCAGACTTTGCACATAAAACGTAAAGAGCACTTGGGTTTGCAGCTGTAACGTCAATAACCATTCTAGAAGAAGTAGTTGGTAGATTATCCGTTATTTGTGTAAAAGAATCTCCTCCATTTGTAGATTTATAGAAATTTTTTGAAGTAACTGCGTATAGTGTGTTTGGATCACCTGGTTTAAGTTTTAAATCGCCAAAATTACCTTCTTGCATATTTTTCCATTTGCCACCGGCATCAGTTGTTTTGTAAATCCCGTTACTTGTTGCAACCCAAAGTATATTTGAGTTGTTAGGGTGAATATAAATTTCGTTTGAGGAAGAGTAAGGATCTGTAAATTCCAATCCAGTTTTATTCCATGTACTACCACCATCAGTAGATTTCATAACCCCTATACTATAAGAATCATTTGCATCATCATCGCCGGTTGATATATAAATAATGTTTGAATTGTTTGGGTCAATAGCAATTCCTGAAACGCCAATTTGTGGTAAATTATCAGATAATGGTCGCCAATTTTTACCAGCATCTGTAGATTTCCAAATTCCACCAGAAGGTGCTCCAACATAAAAGGTATTGGCATTGTTTGGATCTACAATAAATGTGTTAATCCTTCCTTGTCCATCTTTTACATTGGTTGTATATGGCCCAAGTGAACTCCAATCTCCTCCATCACTAAATTTTTTAGCAATTTCATTTTTTTGCTCCCATGCATCCCAAAGCATAGTTGGAGGTGCTATATAGCCACCTTTAATTGTATAATGTTTCCAATGATTTTCCCAACGTTTAAAAGGCTTATAGCCACTTCCTTTGGCTTGCCAATCTTTGTCTTTAAAATATGCATTAAAATTATTGGTTAATGTTTGAATGGTTTGTTCAGATGATTTTGCTACATTTTCTTGGTTCTGAACCCATGGAGCATTTTCATTATATTGGGCTTGGATTGCAAACGTAATTAAAACAAAAAACAGAAAAGTATAAGTATTTTTCATATCAATAGGGGATTTTTTTGAGTCTCAAATATAAGTATTTATTCGAGAACAAATTTGATTATAGAAAATTAAATATAGGCAACTGTTGAATCTATAGCACTATTATGTATGCTACTTAATAGCTTTGGCTTTGTAGTTATTTAGTAAAACAGAATCTTTTTCTTTTTTTACATTAATAACTTTTTTGATATCCTCATTTGGAATTGTAACTGATAAAACATAATGTGAAATTTTCCATTTTCCATCTTCTTTTGTTAATACGCCAGATCCTCTGCAAATCCCCATCCAGGTGTCTAATAATTCATCAAACCAAGCAATATTATCAGTTTTTGAAAAATAAATATTCCTTTCTAAAGGTGTAAAATTCCAGGTCTCTTTTTTATCAAAATATGGTTTTGAGAAGTCTTTAAACTGTTTTTTATTCCAAACCTCTTTAGCATCAGTTCCTACAAATACAAAACTGTTACTTGTTTTATCAAAATATGTATTGAAGTCAGCACTTGCAACATCTTTATGCCACTGATTTAAAGTTTTATTTATATCAATTTCAGATGTATTTGTATGTTGTGAAAATAATGAAATTGAGGTAAATAATAATAGGGATAATATAATATTTCTTTTTAATTTTTTCATTAGTTCTCTTTTTTGGCTAAGTTCTAACTTATTTTTGTTCTTCTAAATTAATATCCATTAAACTATCTCTTGATTTCAAACTATCTCCTGCAATTTCATCAATAAAATCTTTTAACTCTTCATTTATATCTTCTTGCTCAACCATATTATTTATTTTAGAATTCAATGCAGAAAAGGATTCAAAAATCTTAGATTTTTCTTGTTTTACTTCTTCATCTGAAATCTTTTTTAAATCCGACATATCTTTTAGCCGCAAAGCTTCGTTATGAATAACATGTAACCTTATTTTTACTGAAGAAATCTGTAGTTCACTAATCCGAATAGAGTCCTTTAATTCTTGTGCTAATTTGGCAAGTTCTTCCGCATTAAGCAAGGATCTACTTACATTATAGCTTTGATAATTTTGTAAAAGATTATTTATTCTTTCATACTCTTTCCAGCTTTTTACCATTTTTTCACCATCAGGGCTAAGGCTTTCATTAATTTTATTTATATAATTTTCTGAAATAGTTACAATTTTTTCATTATTTTCTGATTGCTCTTTTTTCAAGGTTTTATCTTTACAGGAAATAATTATTAAAAGAAACGTGATGAAAAATAACTTTCTTACTAACATAATTGTATTTTATTTAGAAATTCAAAAATAAGAAAATATTGTGGTAAGTTATACATCTTTAAAGATACATAATTTCACCATTTTTATTCTATATATTTGTATGAATAAAACTAAATATAATGAACCCAAAAATTCTCATCATTGGTGCAAGTGGACAAATAGGAACCGAACTTACCTTAAAATTACGTCAAATTTACGGAAATGAAAATGTTGTTGCTTCAGATATTAGAAATGGAAATTATGAAGTAATGCAATCTGGTGAATTTGAAATTTTAGATGCAACTAAAAGTGAAAGAATATTAGAGATTATTCAAAAGCATAAAATACAGCATGTTTATTTAATGGCAGCAATGCTTTCGGCTTTAGCTGAAAGACATCCAAAAAAAGCATGGGAGTTGAATATGACTACATTATTTAATGTTTTAGATCTAGCAAAAGATAGACATATTGAAAGAGTTTTTTGGCCAAGTTCCATTGCTGTTTTTGGACCATCTTCTCCAAAACAGAATACACCTCAAGATACGATTATGAACCCTTCAACTGTTTATGGTATTAGTAAAGTAGCAGGTGAAAATTGGTGTGCATATTACAATAAAAGATATGGTGTTGATGTGAGAAGCATAAGATATCCGGGCATTATAAGTTATAAAACAAATCCGGGAGGGGGAACTACTGATTATGCAATTGAAATATTTCATGGCGCAATAAAATATAAAGAATATCAGTGCTTTTTAAAGGAAGATGCTACTCTGCCAATGATGTATATGGATGATGGAATTGATGCGACAATTAAATTAATGCAGCAAAAACCATTTGCTGAATATAATTCTTATAATGTTGCTGCAATAAGTTTTTCACCAGAGGAGATTACAGGTAAAATACAAAAATATATAGCCGATTTTAAAGTGATTTATAAACCTGACTCCCGTCAGGAAATTGCCGAATCATGGCCGCAAAGTATTGACGACTCAAAAGCGAGAAATGATTGGGAGTGGAATCCAAAATTTGATTTAGATACTTTGGTAAAAGAAATGTTACAGGGCTTGCATTATAAAATATAAAATTAATTTCAAAATTAGATGGAAAAAGTAATTGAAAAGAGTTTACAACAAGCATATTCTTATACTGAATATAAAGAGATGGTGGCTGGTTTGTTAAAAGAAAATAAAGCTACAGGTAATAATACTACTGCACAATTGATTGATTTTACAAAATTAAATCAGAGCAGAATGAAACGTTTGGATAAGCAAACAAAACTGATTGATGCTGCTGAAATTAAAGTGAAGCAAATTAATAAAGACTTTACATGGTTGGTTATAACCGAAGGTTGGTGTGGGGATGCTGCGCATGTTTTACCCGTTTTGAATAGATTTTCTGAGGCCAATTTAAAAATTAACCTAAAAGTGGTTTTAAGAGATGAAAATGAAGATTTAATGAATCAATTTTTAACCAATGGCACTAAGTCAATTCCGAAATTAATTATTATTGAAACTAAAACAGGGAAAGTTATAAATTCCTGGGGACCACGATCAGAAAATGCAACTAAAATGGTGGTAGATTATAAAGAAAAAAATGGCGGTATTGATGAGGAATTTAAGAAGGAACTGCAAATATGGTATAACAATGATAAAGGGGAGAGTATTCAAAAAGAAATGATAGATATTATAGATGAAATGATCTAGAATTATCAAACAATTTGTATAAAATGGATATTATTATAAATAAATAAATAAATGGAAAATGATTGTAAAAAGTACAGAATTGGATGACAATTCAAAAATTTATATATATCCTTCAAGTAGAAAATTCTATGCAGATGAAGTTCCAATAATAAGTAAAAAATTAGACACTTTTTTCGAAAATCTTCCCAATACAGATTCTTATTTTGAAATTAAATACCAGCGTATAATTATAATTTTTATTTCGGATAAAACACCTTTTTCTATTGCTCAAAATGACGCTTTGGTATCTTTGATATTTTCATTTGAAAATGAATTCAATTTGAGTTTGGTAGATAAAGTGAAAGTATTTTTTAAGCAAGGTGAATATGTACAATCCAAGGAAGTTCCCGATTTTAAAAAGTTAATCAAAAATAGAGGTGTTTCTAAAAAAACAATAGTATTCAATAATTTTATCCACTCAAAATATGAATATGATTGTTGTTGGGAAGTTCCGGCAAGTGAGAGCTGGGTGAGTCACTTTTTTAAATAATCAGAGGTTTTAAGATTTTGTATCTCCAAATAGAATATTAGTATATTCCTCTGGTGAAATTCCTTCATTAACATTAAAATTTCCACTTTTTGTTCGACGAAGTGCTGATAAATGCGAACCTGTATTTATTGATTTTCCAAAATCATTTGCAAGTGACCGGATATAAGTTCCCTTACTACAAACCACTCTAAAATCTACATTTGGTATTATAATATTTATAATTTCAAATTCGTAAATTGTAATTCTTCTGGATTTTATTTCGGTAGTTTCTCCTTTTCTTGCAAGATCATATAATCTTACACCATCTTTTTTAATTGCTGAAAATAATGGTGGTATTTGATCTATTTCGCCAATAAATTTGCTTGTAGCTTCTTTAATTAATTCATCGTTAATATGGTCGGTTGGATAAGTTTTATCAACTTCAGTTTCTAGATCATAAGAAGGAGTAGTTCCGCCAAGTGTTATTGTTCCGGTATATTCTTTGGTTTCTGCCTGATATGAATCAATTTTTTTGGTAAATTTTCCAGTACAAATTATCAATAATCCTGTTGCTAGCGGATCTAAAGTTCCGGCATGACCGACTTTAATTTTTTTAAATTTGAATTTCTTCTTTATAGCCGAACGTAATTTATTTACTACCTGAAAAGATGTCCAATGTAAAGGTTTATCGATTATGATAACTTGTCCGTTTTTAATATCTTCAGCAGTCATTTATAAATAAAAATAGGAATAAGTAATAGCAATAATCCCAACGACAAAACAGTAAATTGCAAAATAATAAAGTTTACTATTTTTCACTAAAGATATCATCCAGTTACAGGCGAATAATCCCGAAATAAATGCAGCAATGAAGCCAATACCCATTGCGCCAATATTTTCATTTTGAAAGCTAATATCACCTCCTAAAATATCTTTTGCAACTTTTCCAAAAATCAATGGAACAACCATTAAAAATGAAAAACGGGCAGCTTTTGTTCTGTCAACTCCCAATAAAACCGATGTAGATATTGTTGCTCCAGAGCGTGAAATTCCGGGTAGCATGGCAATAGCCTGCGAAACACCTATGATAAATGAGTTTTTAAAAGAAACATCTTGATTGGTGTTTTTTGCTCTATCTGCAAGTAATAATAAAAGTGCAGTTATTAATAGCATAAAACCAACCATAAGAATATTTCCATTGAAAAATGCTTCGAGTTCTTTTTCAAATAATAGACCAATTATTACAGCCGGAATCATTGAAATGATAATTTTTAGTGAAAATTTCATCTCGTCATTCCATTGAAATTGAAAAATACCTTTTATAATTTGCCAAATTTCTTTTCTAAAAATAACAATCGTACTTAGTGCCGTTGCAAAATGAAGAATTACAGTAAAAGTTAAACTTTCTTCAGGTAGTGATTTGTCGCCAAACATGGCTTTGGCTAATTCTAAATGACCACTAGATGAAACAGGTAAAAATTCGGTTAGACCTTGGATGATTCCAAGAATAATTGCTTCAATATAACTCATTTTCTATTTTAAATTTCAATTATTCTTCTTTTCCTTTTGGATTGGTAAAAATAGCATAAACTTCAATAGCAAGACCAATTAAAACTAGAGTAGGAGCTAATCTTATTCGTTGAAAATTGTATATATCTTCATTAAAAACAGCCGGATCTTCACTTCCGCCACCTGCCATAAGGGCAAATCCTATCATAATTACAACAATACCAATTGCCATGATGATATAATTTTTCTTAGCAAATAAAAACTCTCCTTCTTGTTTTTTCATTCTCTTTTTTGCCATTTTAGTTTAGTTATAAAGTTCGTCGGTTTTAAGGTTTAAAAATCGTGAAGTAGCAAAAAATGTACTTAGCCAGGTTATTAAAATTCCGATAAGGAAAATACCACCAAACAAAAAAGCCAGCGTTTTTTTATCGTTTACTAAATCGAGATTTGGAAAATTATTATTCAAATAATATACAACAAAGCCTAAACCGATTAAAGCTAGAATTGCACCTATAATTCCAAGCTTAATACTTCCCCAAATAAAAGGTCTTCTAATAAAACCTTTAGTTGCACCAACCATTTGCATGGTTTTAATAGTAAATCTTTTTGCATAAACAGATAGGCGAATTGAACTGTTGATTAAAACAATTACAATTAAAGTTGCCAAAGTGCTGAATATCAAAATAAACATACTAATTCTTTCTACATTTTTTGTGATTAGACCAATTAAAGGTTTATCGTAAGAAACATCGGATACAAATTGATTTTCACGATAATTCTTTTCAATATCTTCAATTTCTTTTGTAGTAACATGATCTGCTTTTATAAAGATATCAATGGAGTTTTGTAAAGGATTATAACCTAAAAAGTTCATAAAATCTTCACCATTTTCCTTTTTATAAATTTCAGCAGCACCTTCTTTTGAGGTAAATTTTGTGCTTTTGGTAAAATTTTCTTTGTCAATAGATTTTTGAAGCGCCTTAATATTTACCTCTTTTACATCATTATGAATAAAAAGAGTAATAGCAGTTTGTTCTTTTATATTATCGGATAATTTTTTGGTATTTAGAACCAATAAACCTAAAATTCCCAGTAAAAATAAAACCAAAGCAATACTTATAATTACTGAAAGATAAGAGGATCGTAAGCGTCTTTTATGATATTTTTCAAAAGATTTACTCATAAATTAATGTGGTTTTTTACGTTTTGCAAGGTACTTATTTCAAATTATATGACAAATAAAATTTTGCTCTCAGTATAAAACAATTTGTAACAATTTTATCTTGAGGTATATTACTAATTAATCGTTTGTTTTTGTTGAAATTTCTTGACAAAGCTCTATTAAAACGCCATTTGTGGATTTTGGATGTAAAAAAGCAATCAATTTATTATCGGCACCTTTTTTTGGCACTTCATTTAATACAATAAATCCTTCATTTTTTAATCTTGCAATTTCAGTTTTAATATCTTCAACAGCAAAAGCTATATGGTGAATTCCTTCCCCTTTTTTGTCGATAAATTTTGCAATCGGACTATCTGGATTCGTTGCTTGTAACAGCTCAATTTTATTTGGTCCGGTTTTAAAAAAAGATGTTTTCACACCTTCGCTTTCAACTTCTTCAATCTTATAATGAGATTTCCCAAAAAGACTAGCGAAAATAATATTAGATTTTTCAAGGTCTTTTACAGCGACACCAATGTGTTCAATTTTGTTCATTTTGATATAATTTTTATTCAAAAATAGCTAAAATTTAAAATAATTAAAGCTTATTTTTGCATTTATGGAAACAAACAGACAAAAAAAGATAGCCGGAGTTATTCAAGAAGATTTGGCAGATGTTTTAAGAAAAGCTGCTCAAGATAAAGCACATGGAGTAATTATTTCTGTAACAAAAGTAAAAGTTACCCCAGATTTGAATGAGGCAAAAGCATATTTAAGTATTTTTCCTTCCGAAAAGAAAAAAGAATTGTTTGAGAGTATTTTTACGAACACACATAAAATTAAACACGAATTGGCGCAATTGACCAGACATCAATTACGTAAAATGCCTGATTTAACTTTCTATATTGATGATTCTTTAGATTATATAGACGATATTGATGTTGCTTTGAAAGGTGAAGAGAATCCAATTAAGGATCCTGAATTATTATCTAAAAAGGAAAAAAAGTAAGTTGGATTTTTCGCTGTACATAGCCAAAAGATATTTAGTATCTAAAAGTAATAATAATACTATTAATATTATTACGATGATTGCTACTTTGGGTGTAATTGTTAGTACAGCAGCTTTATTTATTGTTCTTTCGGTATTTTCAGGTTTAAAGGATTTTAGTTTAAATTTTCTTAGAGTTGCAGATCCCGATTTAAAAATATCTGTAATTAATGGTAAATCATTTTTCTTTAATGATAGTATTAAAAAGGCTTTATTAAAAGATAAAATTGCCGATTATACCAAAGTAATTGAAGAAAGAGCTTTTTTTAATTATAATGAAAAATCACATATTGCTATTATTAAAGGTGTTGACACCAATTATTTGCATGTCAATAGGTTGGATACTGCAGTTTATTTTGGCGAATGGCTTAGATATGATGCAAAATATACTTCGGTGGTGGGTAGTGGTATTGCTAATATCTTATCGGTTGGGGCTTATGATTTTTTGGAATCCTTAAAAATATTTGTTCCAAAACCTGGCGAAGGTTATATTACCAATCCAAAAACTGCATTTAGTAAAGTAGAGACACAGCCCATAGGAATCTTTAAATTAACTGATGATCTCGATAAAAAATATGTTTTTGTAAATTTAAAATTAGCTCAGGAATTATTAAATTATAAGTCAGATCAAATAACAGCAGTTGAGATTAAATTATCTGAAGATGCTAATGTAGATAAAATTCAAACCGAACTTAAAAATAAACTAGACTCCAATTTTAAAGTTCAGACTCGAGAACAGTTAAATTCGGTTTTTTATAAAATGCTTAATACCGAGAATTTGGTTTCCTATCTTGTTTTTACACTAATCTTAATTATTGCTCTATTTAATGTAATTGGTGCAATAGTGATGATGATTATCGATAAAAAAGCCAATTTAAAAACACTTTTTCACCTTGGAGCCCCAGTCAAAGAGATTAGAAAAATATTTGTTTTACAAGGGTTTTTACTCACCTTATTCGGATTGTTTATAGGTTTGCTATTGGCAATTCCGTTTGTGTTATTACAAAAAAAATATGGCTTTATAATGATTACACAATCTTTAGCTTATCCGGTAGAATTTAATTTTTCAAATGTTTTTATTGTGATTCTTACAATTGTGATTCTAGGATTTTTGGCTGCAAAAATTGCTAGTGCAAGAATTAGCACAAAGTTGATGGAGTAGGAATTTCATCATTTAGCATTTTTATACACTTTCTTTAGATTATACAAACATCTGTTAATAAGTTGATTAAATTTTATAATAATCAATAGTAAAATAAATAGTTAAAATTACCGTTAATACAGTAATAATTTAATTACTTATAACAGTTTCCCCTTAATGAATAGCATAGTTACCACATATAATAGTATTACACATCTTATCTCTAAACAGCTTTATTTAGTTACGCATTTATATTTTACTAACTTAAATATTTTGTCATAATGAATATTGAGGAAGTAAATATGCGAGAATTTTTCACAAAAATATCAACTACATTTAGTGAAAATGGTTTTAGATTTCAAGAAAATGATATTTCTAAAGAAGATCTGATAAATAATAAGGAGTGCTTTTATATTTTTGATATAAAGCATAATAAAGTAATTTATCATAATGGTTTTCAAAATCTATTAGGATTTTACGAAGAAGATATTAGCTTAGAATTTATTTTAGAGAAGTATCACCCTGAAGATCTACAAACTGTCAATAGAATTGCTAAGGCAACCATTTTACATTGTTTAAGTACACCTTTTCAGTGTGAAGATAGTACCTTGCAAATAACCTTTAGAATTAGAAACAGTAAAGACTCGTATAATAAAGTTTTAAGTCAGTCAACTGCATTTCAAGTGAATAAGCGGGGTATAATGACCCATATCTTGGTAAAATTGGTAGATATTAGTTTTTTAGAAATTCCTTTTTGTGTTAATTGGTATTTTCATGCTAAAGATCTAGATGTTGATGCTTTTAGAAATCAAATTTATAAAGCATATCATGACTTTTTTACCGAAAGAGAAAAAGAAATAATTATAGAAATTGAAAAAGGACTTACCTCAAAATTAATTGCTAAAAAATTTAATATAAGCGAGCATACTATTGCTACACATAGAAAAAATATATTAAAAAAAGCAGGACGCCATAATACAAAAGATTTGATTTTATTTTGTAAAAGAAAAGGTATTTTATAATAGAGTTTAATTGTAAATGCTATATGTCTCATCTATCAATTATCTACAATCTATGTTAGATTTTAGAGGTGGAAGAAAGTTTGATATTACAACTTCACTTCCATATCAAATATCGCCAAAAAACTGGAACTCATCAAAACAAATTGTTAGAAATACAATTAACCAACACGACAAAGATGAAATCAATAAAAAACTGGCACAAATAAAGGTAAATATTATTGATAAATATAATCGGTTAAATGGAAGTCTACACCTTATTGATAAAAACTGGCTTACAAATGTTGCAAATAAAACAATCAATAAATCTATTACTCAAAATCAAATTACACTTCTTTCGTTTTTAGATAATTATATGGAGAAAGTGAAAACACAACCTAGCCCGTATACAGGAAAGCACCTTTCTAAATCTCGTATTGCAAATTTACAATTGACTGTAAATAAACTTAATGTATTTTCTAAAGAACGCTATCAGATAGATTTTTCAGATATAACAATGAAATTTTAT